>CAZRTY010000009.1:0-24874 GCA_964603055.1 uncultured Rhodothermales bacterium
CCGGCTTTATGTGGACGAACTCTGGCGAGGCCGAGCCCGGTTCCCCCCGAAACAGGAGCGATAAGCGCAGCGCAAGCCCTACGGGAGGGACTTTATAGTAAACGATTTCACGAGCCTGTTGCTTCCGTATTCAGCGGTCTGCATTATTCTGCGCGTGCGCAGGGCGCGCATCCCCCTCCCTTTCCTTTTGATCAACCCAGAACCACGCGATTATGTGTAAACGTTTACAATTTTTGCTGGCGGCGTTCTTG
Organism: uncultured Rhodothermales bacterium; assembly: GCA_964603055.1. GTDB lineage: Bacteria > Bacteroidota > Rhodothermia > Rhodothermales > CAZKDQ01 > CAZRTY01. The sequence continues at coordinate 252 of CAZRTY010000009.1, forward strand.
CTCGTGGCCGTGCCTCATGCGATGGCCCAAGACGGGGACTACATCGTCATCGACGACTTCGAAGGCGATGAAATCATTACGATCAACCCGATGGCGAACGGGCCGGACGAGAGCCCGATGGATTTCGAGCTCGTAGACAACCCCTTGGTCGACGATGTCAATCCGAGCGCGACGGTCATGCGGTTTCGGCGCTCATTTGAGGGAGACCCATGGGCGGGTTTCTGGAGCGCGCTTGGGGAGCCGATCGACATGACGGAGATGAAGTACGTCCATGTTCATGTGATGAAGCCGCGCGTTTCTCCGGTACGGTTCAAAGTTGAAGGAGGAACGACAGATCCGTCGTTCTTCGAGATTGAGCCGGTGGAGCCGCAGTCGGAAGTCGATCAATGGCAGGTGCTGACGTTCCACTTCGAGAACGCTGCCGGCGAGTATCCCACGATCGCGTTCATGCCCGATTTCGAGGACCCACTGACGTTGACCGAGGACATCGAGATGTACTTCGACAACATCATTTTGAGCTCTTCGGCCGAGCCCCCACTCGTCGTCAGCAACGAAGATGTGGGCGAGCCTCGCAGCTTCACGCTGTCACAGAATCATCCGAATCCGTTTGTTGAGCGGACGCGCATCTCGTACAGCCTCGATCAGCCGGCAGCCGTCCGACTCCGCGTATTCAACGCGCTGGGGCAGGAAATGGCACGACTGGTCGACGGCGTGCAGGCAGCGGGCTCGCACAATGTAATGCTGGATGGATCGTCCTTCTCGTCGGGCGTGTACTTCTACACGCTTGAATCAGAAGACGGCCGAGAAACGCGCTCGATGGTCGTCGTACGCTGATCACGTTTGGAATCGTGCACCGGGAAGCCTTCCGCTACGCTGTGGTTTGCAGTGTGGCGGAAGGCTTTCATCTTGTTCGCGGCTGTATTAGGAGTCAGTTTTGTAATGAGCCTTTACGAAGAATGAAGTTCGGCGCTGGTCTCGGGCTTGTTGCATTTATCGTGCTGTTCATCTGCGCGCCTGCGTATGCGCAGGAGGCACGAGTCGACATTTTCTTTGACGACGATGCCGTGGGCAGCGGCTATCGCGATGCGTCGTGGGGAACGGTATCGGGCGCGGATTTCCTGCGATTGATCAACGGTAGCAAGATGCCGGTCGAGGAAGAGCATGCGCGCATCGGCCGGACCAGCGGTTTGATCGAATACCGTCATGCCGGGGGATCGTGGGCGCTGCATGTCGCGGCCGAAGGGTGGCCGGAGTTCGACCTGTCGGAGATGGACTCGCTCGTGTTGTATTTGAACGGACCGGAGGGCATTCCAGCGGCCGAGCTTCCATGGATCGGGCTGGAGGATGGCGCCAAGGCCCACTCGGCGGTCGTGCCGCTGGTTGATTTTATTGGGGATGTTGATGGGAATGTCGAGACCTGGCAGCGGGTCGCCGTGCCGCTAAGCGTGTTCGCTGGCGGAGAATTCGACATCGGCCGGACACAGACGGTGCGTTTTATAAACGGGGATGTGCGGACGGGCGTGCGGCGATTGTGGATCGATCACATTCATGCTACAGGCATTATCGAAGGTGCCGAGCCGCCCCCGGCTCCCGTTGGATTAGAGGTTCGCGAAGGCGACCGAAGCGTCATCGTGAGATGGGAGCCGCCGGAAACGGCCGTGCGAGGCTATCGCGTTCATCGTGACGCAGGAGAGGGCCTGCAGGTAGTCGAGCCATTGACGATTAGGACTGATTTTGTGGATACGGATGTCCAGAACAGTGTGGGATATCGCTATGCTGTTCGGGCAGTGGACGATGCAGGAATCGCGAGCGAGTTGTCGGGCGATGTTGCGGCGACCCCCCGCTCGCTCGCCGATGACGAGTTTTTAGAGATCCTTCAGCGCACGGCGTTCGACTACTTTTGGAAAGAGGCGCATCCTTCGACGGGACAGGTGCGAGACCGCGACAACGCGGGCTCGGCATGCAGCATCGCCGCTACCGGCATGGCCCTGAGTGTCCTCACAATTGGTATCGACCGCGGATGGATAACTCGCGAAGCGGGAACGGGTCGCGTGCTGACCACCCTTCGGTCGATGTGGAATACGCCCCAGGGATCCGAGCCGAGCGGCACAAGCGGCTATCGCGGCCTCTACTATCACTTCCTCGACTGCGCCACGGCCACGCGCGCGGGGACGAGCGAACTGTCGACCATTGACACTGCGCTGTTAATGGCAGGGGTGATACATGCCGGTGAGTTTTTCGATCTGAATGAGGAAGACGAAGAGGAGATCAGACGCCTCGCTCGAGACCTTTACGAGCGAGTTGAATGGGATTGGGCGCAGGCGCGGCCACCGCTCATCGGGCACGGCTGGACGCCTGAAGCAGGCCATATCCGCTGGGATTACGGCGGCTACAACGAAGCGATGATCCTTTATCTGCTGGCGCTGGGTTCGCCGACTCATCCGGTCGAGCCGGCGGCGTGGACGGCCTTCACACGGACGTATTCCTGGCAGACCCACTACGGCTTCTCGTTCGTCACCTTCCCGCCGCTATTCGGTCATCAGTACTCCCACTTGTGGTTCGATTTCCGCGACATCGCGGATTCACGGATGCGAGGATTCGGCATCGACTACTTCGAGAACTCTCGCCACGCCACGCTTGCGAACCGCGCGTACGCCATCGAGAATCCGGAGGGGTATCCCAACTACGGTCCGGATGAATGGGGATTGACGGCCTCGGACATCCCCGGCGGGTATCGGGCTCGAGGCGCCCCTCCCGCGCAGGATGATGACGGCACGATTGCGCCGACGGCAGCCGGCGGGTCGATTGCGTTCACGCCGGAGCAATCGCTCGAAGCACTTCGCGCCATGTATGACCGCTACAGAACGCAACTTTGGGGTCCGTACGGCTTCCGCGACGCGTATAACATCGCACAGGACTGGTTCGCTCCCGGACACATCGGCATCGACCAGGGGCCGTTTGCGATCATGATCGAGAATTTGCAAACCGGCAATGTGTGGGAAGGCTTTATGCGGAGTGAGGCGGTGCAGCGCGGGCTCGATCGAGCAGGCTTCGAGCCATTCTCTGTCAGCGTTGACGACGTCGGCGCGCCGCGATTCGGGCTAACGGTTCATCCCAACCCGATCTTGCAAACCGGCAGCCTCGTCGCCGAACTGGATGAGCCGAGGCACGTCGTCATCCAGGTGTTTGACGTGCTGGGGCGGGAGGTGGCGCGGGTGGCCGAGGATACGTTGCCGCGAGGTACGCATCGCTTTACGATCGATGCGGAGGGACGGCCAGCCGGCGTTTATTTCGTGCGGATGACGACTGGTAGCGAATCGGTTGTAAGAACGGTGGTGTTGCGGTAGCCTGTTCACATGGCGAAGTCGATCTCGGCGACGACCGGCAGGTGGTCGATGAGAAAGCGCTCGGCTATACGATCGGTAACGATGCCATGACAGAGAACTCTGAAGTACTCGGCCACCAATACAAATTCGACGCGCCGCTCGGGCACGATCTCCTCGAAAGCGGTCCAGGTAGAAAGGTGGCCGTAATGCGGTTTGCTGCTCATGGTCAGCGCATCGCGCAGTGGTGACGGTGCGCCCAATGGATTGCTCAGGGGATCCGAATCAGACGTCCCGCTGAAATCGCCGGTTGCGACAATAAGCCTTCGAACTAGGCTTCCCAACTGAGCTTAATCACAATTAATTGTAAGCGTTTACACAGGGCTTTCGTACTATTGAATCATGTTAGAGATAATTCAGAGTCATGGCGGCAACGATTAAGGAAGTAGCACGTGCGGCGGGCGTGTCGGTGGCGACGGTTTCGAGAGTGATGAATGACAGCGGAGTGGTGAAGCCGGAGACCCGGATGCGCATTCTGAAGGTGAGTAAGCAGCTGAACTACGTGCCCAACAGCGCGGCGCGCAGCCTGATCACATCCCGCACGAACACGCTCGGCGTGTTGCTGCCGGATCTTTACGGTGAGTTCTTCTCCGAGGTGATCCGCGGCCTCGATCAGACCGCTCAGACGGAAGGCTATCACCTCCTTGTATCGAGTTCGCACAACGACGAGGAGGCCATCAGCAAGGCTCTTAGAACGATGCAGGGCCGCGTCGACGGCATCATTATTATGTCTCCAGACACGAATGCCGAGACACTTGAGAGCAGTTTGCCTGAGTCTGTTCCTGCCGTGCTGCTCAACTGTTCGCCGGACGGTGGAAGTGTGGATGTGGTCGATATTGATAATGGAGGCGGAGCCCGAATGATGGCTCGGCATCTGCTCGGGCTCGGCCACGAACGGATTGCCGTGGTCGCCGGGCGGTCCGATAACCGCGACTCCGAGCTAAGGCTCAACAGCTATCGCAAGGTGCTTAGCGAGCACGGCCTGTACGACCCAACGTTCATCATACATGGCGACTTCACCGAGCAGTCGGGCTTTGCGGCCGTGCCGCAGATCCTTATGCTCAATCCGCGCCCTACCGCCGTTTTCGCGTTCAACGATGCGATGGCCGTCGGCGTTATCGGAGGGCTTCAGGAGGTAGGTATCGCCGTACCGGATGAAATGTCCGTCGGCGGATTCGACGACATCCCGATGAGCCGGTTTTTAAATCCGCCTCTGACGACGGTACGCGTACCCATCCATGAACTCGGGTCGCATGCGATGACCTCGCTCATCGATGCCGTTCGGTTGAAAAACCAGCACGCCCGGAAACGCACTGTGCTATCCACCGAGCTGATTGTCCGCCGTTCAACGGCTCCGCCGGCGGCCTCGTGATGATCCCCTTGGGGAAGGTAAACCTATGACAGATCGTCTACGCTGGATATCGCTCCTATACGTCATCATCGCAGCCGGATGGGCCGCTAGGAACGATCCGGGTTTTACGGACGAGATCACCATACGAGCCGTTTCCCTTAACATCTACCATGACCGGGACGACTGGCAGACTCGCCTTGAGGTCATCGCCGATACCATGCAGACGATTGCGCCGGATATCATCTGCATGCAGGAGGTGCTTCAGCATGAGGACCTGCGCAATCAGGCCGAAGCCCTCGCCGACCGCCTCGGGTATCATTATCATTTCACCAGCGTCGACGATGCCGATCGCCTTCGGCGCTATGGCAATGCCATTTTATCACCTCACCCGTTCCAGGACACGAATTTTAAAGCTCTCAAGCCATTCGATGATTACCGCAATGTCGGTCATGTAAGACTGTATGCAGACGGTGCGGATGTGGATGTCTTCTGTACGCATCTGCATCATTTACCGACGGACGAAGGCGGCGCCGTTCGGGCTGTACAGATTGATGATTTGCTTGGCTTCATCAGCGATGTCGCAACGTCGGACATGGTCATTCTGGCTGGGGACTTCAACGCCGAGCCACATTATCCGGAGATGGCGGCTCTGTCCGAGCGCTTTCTCGACGCGTACGAATCGGTTCATGGTGATGGAGAGCGACCGACGACGCTCAATCTGGCATACGGACACGACCCCCGCTGGATCGATTACATTTATATCGAGAAGGACGCTGACGCCATCGTCGACACTGTCCGCCGCGTCTTTACCTCACCTGTCGGCGATACCCTCTGGGCGTCCGACCACTTCGCGGTGATGACGGATATTCGTATGCGCCTACTGAGCACAACACCTGGTCGGTCGACGAAGCAGTAAGCCTCGAGTATTAATCGGTCATCCGGGGCATGAATGCGATGACGGCGTCGACGTTCAAGATTCGTTACTTCCTGTTCAAATTGCCGATCACCCTCCGTTCTTACGTTTCGCGGAAACGTTTACAGGAGATGAATTCTCGGCAGGCGTGAACAGGGCGAATGAAATCTCGATATTGTGGGAAGGAAGCCTGCTCTTGCGCATGACGATCTTTCTGTCGTAATGTAAACGTTTACAGCATCTGTGATGAGCGGATGATCCCTTTGACGTTCAAACCGAACGGGTTCTGCCATGAGCACCTCGACCGGTCGTTTTTCTCCAAGGGTTGGCGCAGCCTCGAATGTGTGCGGCTCACTCATTTCTTGTTGGGAGGTGAAAGCGTTTTTCGCGATTGCAGTCTTGCTTCTGGCGGCGCATCCGGTTGCCGCTCAGCACACGGTAACGGGCACAGTGACCGCCGCTGAAGACGGCTTTCCGCTTCCTGGCGTCAACATTGTCGTGACCGGCACGAGCATCGGAACGGCAACCGACCTCGACGGCAATTACGAGCTTACGGTGCCTTCGGGAGACGTTGTCCTGCGGTTTTCTTTTGTTGGATACGAGGCGCAGCGCGTACCGGTAGAAGGCCGCAGCCGCATCGACGTTGAGTTGGCATTCGACCCGATCATCGGCGCGGAAGTCGTAGTTGTGGGATACGGCGTACAGAGGAGGCAAGATGTGACCGGCGCGATATCGAGAGTCTCCGGGGAGGAGATTTCAAGGCTGCCGGCCGTGAACGCATCGCAAGCGCTGCAGGGGCGCGTTGCAGGGGTTCAGGTAGTGCCGAGCTCTGGCGAGCCCGGCGCCGGAGCCGTCGTCCGGATCCGCGGTGTGGGTACGCTCAATAACGCCTCGCCGCTCTACGTGGTCGACGGCATGCTGGTCGACGACATCAACTTCCTCAACACCAACGACATCGAGTCGATCGACGTCCTGAAGGATGCGTCAGCAACGGCGATCTACGGCTCAAGGGGCGCGAACGGTGTCATCATCATTTCGACTCGGCGCGCCGGCTCCGAACGGCCGATCGTCAACTTCAACGCTTACTACGGAGTCGAACAGCTTGCCAACCGAATCGACGTGGTGGATGCACGTGAGTATGCGATGCTGGCAAATGAGCTCGCAGCGAACGAAGGCCTCAATCCCTACTTCGAGAATCCCGACGCCTTCGGCGAGGGCACCGACTGGCAGGACGAAGTCTATCAGGCAGCCCCCATCCAGAGCTATCAGTTCTCAGCGAGCGGACTCAGTGAGCGGCTGTCCTATTACGTCAGCGGAAGCTACGAGCGGCAGTCGGGCATCGTACCGAAGTCGGACTTCAGTCGTGCGAGCCTCCGCATTAACAACGAGTATGAGATCAGCGATTTCTTTTCGCTGGGGCATAATCTGTCGCTTTCGTACACCGACTCGCGGGCTGCACCGGGCGTGGCATCAGCCTACTACACCGATCCGACTATCCCTCCGTATAACGAGGACGGCGGGTTTTCTGATTTGAGCCCACGTTCGATGGGCAATCCGCTCGCGTCGATCGAATACACCCGGAATGACCAGAAGGGCGCTCGCCTCGTTGGTAATGCGTTTGCCGACGTCAGCTTCCTAGAGCATTTTTCGTTCCGTTCGAGCTTTGGATTGGACGTCAACAGGAATGAAGGCCGCACGTTTTCGCCGGTCTTCTTCGTATCGCCTATCCAGCAGAATGAGAACTCGGCGATCAGCGTCAACAATGCCCTCGGAAGCACCTGGCTGTGGGAAAACACGCTTACGTACCGGCGCTACTTTGACGATCACTCGCTAACGGTGCTTGGCGGGGTGACGGCGCAGGAGTTCTCGTACGAGACGCTGGGCGGAGGGCGCCCCAACGTGATCGGCGAGGATCGACACCTGTGGTATCTGGGCGCCGGCGAGGAAGACGGGCAGACGAACTTCAACAACGCCGAATCGTGGGGCATGATGTCCGTCCTCGGGCGCGTCAACTATGGATATCTCGATCGATATCTCTTCACGGCGAGCTTGCGTGCCGATGGATCGTCTCGATTCGGCTCGGAGAATCGTTGGGGCTTCTTCCCATCGGTGGCACTCGGATGGGTGATCTCCGAAGAGCCCTTTATGGAGAACGTTGAGACCTTTACTAATCTAAAGTTGCGGGGCAGTTATGGTGTGATCGGCAACGATCGGATCGGACCCTATCCCGGACGGCCCGTCGTGTCGGGTAACATCAATGCCGTCTTCGGGGTCGATCCGTCGATTGTGTATGGCGCGAGCCTGATCGCACTGGCTAACCCTGAGGTCGCTTGGGAGAGCACCGAACAGTTCAACGCGGGATTTGAAGTCGGCGTGCTCGACGCACGAATTGACCTCCAGGTCGACTACTACAGCCGCACGACCAATGACATCCTGATCGACGTGCCGATTCCAGGTTACGTGGGCGTCAACGCACGTCCGATCGTCAACGCAGCGAGCGTGCGTAACAGCGGCTTCGATCTCGCGGTGAATTACAACGATCAGGTGGGGAATCTTGCTTACCGCATTGGACTCATTGGCTCCACCGTAAACAACGTGGTGCGGTCGTTGGGTGCCGGTCGGGAAGAGATTCTCGGCGGCCCCGTCGGTGAGGGCGGCAAGCTTGCTACACGCACCGTCGTCGGCGAACCGATTGGGTCGTTCTACGGATATCAAGTAGCCGGTGTCTTTCAGAATGAAGCCGACATCGCCCAGTATGCGACGCGTGGAGGCGAGCGCCCGGGAGATCTCCGATACGAAGACATCAACGGTGACGGCGTCATCACCACCGACGACCGCACGTTCCTCGGCTCCCCATACCCAGACGTAATTTACGGCGTTACCCTCGGGGTGAGCTTCCGCGGCATCGACGTCGACCTCGACTTTAACGGCCAGCACGGCAACCTGATTTACAACGCAAAGCGCGCTGCCCGTTTCGGCGTGTACAACTTCGAGACCACGTTTCTCGACCGCTGGCACGGCGAAGGGACCAGCAACTTCGAGCCACGCCTCACAAACGCGGGGCATAATTACGAAGTCTCAGACCGCTTTCTGGAGAACGGCTCCTACTTCCGGCTGCAGAACGTACGGATTGCTTACGCACTGCCTTCCAATCTGACGAGCCCCGTCAATGTGAGCAATGCCCGCATATTCATTAACGGGTCCAATCTAATCACGCTTACGGGCTATACAGGCTACACACCCCAGATTATGGGAGGCAGCGTACTCGATGCCGGCGTCGACCGCGGGCAGTATCCACCGAGCCGCTCGTTCACCGTTGGCGTCGATCTGACATTCTGACGATGGCCGTCTCCAGCTTGAACCATTTCCGGTCTAGAACTATGAAACGCACTTTCATCAGCGTGGCGGTCGTCGCGGTTGTAGCGATGCTGCTTGGAGGCTGTGACGACCTGCTTGTCAAAACACCGCTCGGACAGGAAACGTCGGAATCGTTTTTTACGACGGAGGCTCATGCCGTCCAGGCGACCAATGCCACGTACAACCAGCTACGCCAGTGGAATACCCACGTCTTCAGCTGGATTGCGTTGACCGACATCGCATCTGATGATGCGACGAAGGGTTCCACCCCAGCCGATGCGCCACAGCTTCTGGAGGTCGACAACCTCAACTTCGATCCCGGCGCTGGTCCTTTTCTGGAAGTGTGGACGGGATTCTACCAGGGCATATACCGCGCGAATCTCGCAATCAACAACATCCCCAGCATCGACATGAATGTCGACCTGCGGAATCGGCTCGTCAGCGAGAATAAATTCCTGCGTGCTTACTTCTACTCGTTCCTTGCGCAGAGCTTCGGCGGCGTGCCACTGATTACCGAGCCGCTTGCGCCCGGAGATTTCGAGCAAGAGCGAGCCGACGTCGAGGAGATCTACGCGCTCGTCGTCCAGGATCTAACCGAAGCGATCGAGGCTCTTCCCTACAAGAGTCAGTATTCGGCCGCAGACATGGGCCGTGCCACGCGCGGTGCCGCGCAGGCGCTGCTGGCGCGGGCGCAGTTGCACCGGCAGAACTATCAGGAAGCCGAACGCCTCGCCCGTGATGTGATCGATTCAGGCGAGTACACTCTGCATCCCAATTACACCGAGATATTTACACCGCAGGGCGAGAACTCCTCAGAGTCGGTCTGGGAGGTGCAGACCGTGGCAATCGAGGAAGGAGGAGGTGGTACGCAGTACAGCCAGGTGCAAGGAGTACGCGGCTCACCGAATCTCGGCTGGGGCTTCAACCAGCCCTCGGATCAACTCGAGGCCGCCTTCGAGCCGGGAGACCCTCGGCAGGGCGCGACGATCCTCTACCCGTGGGAGCTCCTGCCCGATAACTCCGGTGTGTTCGTCTATGCGAATGCCCAGATTCCGAACCAGCGATACAACCAGAAAGCGTTCGCATCGCCGAATGAGCCCGGAGACATTGACAACGGCGGCATGAACATCAGGCGGATTCGATACTCCGACGTTCTGCTCATCGCGGCCGAGGCCTCGTACCAGAACGGCAATATCGGCGAGGCTCAGGCATTACTGAATCAGGTAAGGGAGCGGGCACGCGGAGGCCGTTCGGCTACAATCGGCATCGTGCCGGAGACAGTTGCCGGATTCATGATCGATCATCTCGAGCTTGATGCAGCTGCGCCGGGGGTCATGGTCCGCTGGGCCCACCCGAATGGGGCGGCCGCCGGCGCCGGCGTGGCCTCGCCCGAGTTCGGCTTTGTAGCCGGCAACCCGGCACAGCGGGTCGATCGGCTGGACGTCATCCGCTCCATAAACGGCATCTCCGTCAACTCGGCTGCGGAGTTTCTCGATGCGATGGCTTCGGTCTCGCCGGGGCAGTCGGTCGAACTCGAACTGTCGACGCTCACGCAGACATATGCCAGCCGCCAGTTTGCCACGACTCGGGAGGATTGGTCTGCAACCGTCTCCGCGGGGCAGCTGCTTCCCGATGTGACGACTACCGGCCAAAGTCTGCTCGACGCGATCTGGCACGAGCGTCGCGTCGAACTCGCGATGGAGCAGCACCGGTGGCAGGAAATCATCCGCATGGACGCCGTCCGGCCGGGCATCGCGCAGGAGATCATGAGCGCGCATGGGAAGACGTTCCAGCCTCATCACCGGCTCTATCCCATTCCGCAATCTGAAATTGACCTTAGCGGACAAAGGATGACGCAGAATCCGGGGTATTGATGCCAATCCCCATTCCTATCCATCCTAGACTTTCATCCTCCCGATTTGGATGGATGGCCGCGGTGGAATAGTCGCCGGGTGCACGTCCCGAACTCTTCGAGATAGTCGGATCCTTGCCAGTGCAGCGGATCAAACCAGAACAAAGCCAATGACTCGTCTCCTCGTTTCACTGATTGTATTACTGATGGCGGGCGTGGGCCGCACCGAGGCTCAGCCGTCGAGCGCCGCACATCCCGGGATGGATGCCTTCATCGATTCGGTCGTCGCGTCTCTGACGCTCGAGGAGAAGCTGGGTCAGCTCAATCAGGAGCGCGGGATATGGGCGGGCGCAGGTCCCGCTGTGCCTGCGGGCGGCGAGGAAGAGGTGAGAGCGGGTGAGGTGGGTTCGTTCTTGAGCGTTTACGGTGTTGACTATCTGCGCGGTCTCCAGCGCGTCGCCGTTGAGGAATCACGCACCGGCATCCCGCTCATCTTCGCGCATGACGTGATCCACGGCTTCCGGACGATCTTCCCTATTCCGCTGGCCGAGGCAGCGAGCTGGGATCTCGAGGCGATCGAAAAGGCCTCCCGAATTGCGGCAATCGAGGCATCTGCCTACGGCATCAACTGGACGTTCGCGCCGATGGTCGACATAGGCCGCGATCCTCGCTGGGGCCGTGTCGTCGAAGGATCGGGCGAGGATCCGTTCCTTGGATCCGAGATTGCGCGGGCGCGGGTGCGCGGATTCCAGAATGGCGACGTCGCCGGCGCACAGAACCTCATCGCATGCGCCAAGCATTTTGTCGCCTATGGAGCGGCCGAGGGCGGCCGCGACTACAACATCGCGGAGATCACCACTCGAACGCTTCATGATGTTCACCTTCCGCCGTTCAAGGCTTCGGTGGAAGAAGACGTGGGTTGCATCATGGGCGCGTTCAACGAAGTCGACGGCATCCCGATGCATGCGCACGGCGAACTAAACATCGGCCTGCTGCGCGACGAATGGGGCTTTGACGGCGTTTACATCAGCGACTATACAGGGGTGATGGAGCTGCTTCGGCACGGCATCGCGGCCGATTCGGCTGCCGCCGCCCTAGCTGCCATCGAGGGCGGCACCGACGTCGACATGGTCAGCCGTTTCTATCTGCACCACCTCGGCGATGAAGTCCGCGCAGGCCGCCTCGACGAGTCGGTCGTTGACGATGCGGTCCGCCGCGTCCTCCGCATCAAATATTTGGCGGGGCTGTTCGACGACCCGTACCGTTATCTCGATTCCGAGCGTGAGCGCACCGAGATCCTGACGCCGGAGCACCGCCGTGCCGCTCGCGACCTCGCCCACAAGTCGATGGTGCTGCTGAAGAACGACGGACTCCTTCCGCTCGACGCAACGAGTATCTCGAATGTGGCCGTCATCGGCGAGCTCGCGAACGATCGGCGTGTCACGCTCGGCGGGTGGGCGGGCGCAGGGCAAGCCGATGATGCGCTTTCACTGCTGGAAGGCATACAACAGTATGGACAGGGTCGGTTTGGCGTCGACTACGCATACGGCGCGGGGGTCTGGGATGACGACACATCGCGAATCCCTGAAGCGGTCGAAGTCGCGGAACGGGCCGACGTGGTGATCCTCGTCGTCGGCGAGCACCACGACATGAGCGCGGAGGCGCATAATCGATCGACACTCGATCTTCCCGGCGGACAGGAAGAACTTGTTCGTGCGATTCACGCCACGGGTACCCCTGTCGTCGCGGTCCTGATGCACGGCCGTCCGCTCTCTGTTTCCTGGATGGACGAGAATGTGCCGGCTGTCGTCGCGGCATGGTTCCTTGGCACCGAGATGGGTGCAGCCGTGCCTGACGTGCTGTTTGGCGACGTCAATCCTTCCGGCAAACTGCCGATGACATTCCCGCGAACGGTGGGCCAGGTGCCGATTTACTACAATCATAAAAACACGGGCCGGCCCCCGACGGAAGACGATCACTACACGTCGAAATATATCGATGTGCACTGGACGCCCCTTTATCCGTTCGGGCATGGACTCTCCTACACATCTTTTGAATATTCGGATTTAACGCTTTCTGCCGAGCGTCTTGGCTTCGGCGACGAGCTCGTGGCATCCGTGATGCTCACCAACGCGGGAGACCGAGAAGGAGCGGAGGTCGTCCAGCTTTACGTCCGCGATGAGGTGGGCTCGATCACGCGGCCGGTGCGCGAGCTCAAAGGATTCAAGCGTGTGACGCTTGCACCGGGTGAATCGCGCCGAGTTGAGATCACCCTTACCGCTGACGATCTTCGATTCCACGGTCCCGGCATGGAGTTCATCGCCGAGCCGGGATGGTTCACGGTCTTTGTCGGCGGCAACTCGCAAGACACGATCGACGCCCGCTTCGAACTCGTCGAGTGACCTATGCCTGATTCGAGATCCCCCCGTGCGGTCAGCGGCAGGACATACGCCGGCGCCTTTCTGGCCGGATGTATCATGCTGGTGCTGATGACGTCGGGATGCGGTTCTTCAACGGGTACGATGTCGAGCGGGGAGGGTGGAACGCTCCACGGCGAGGCGTTGCTCTCGCGGATTCAACAGCAGACATTCCGCTACTTCTGGGAAGGCGCAGAGCCGAACTCCGGCCTCGCACGTGAACGCTTCCATGTGGACGGCTATTATCCTCGAAATGACCGCCACGTGGTCACCACGGGTGGTGGTGGATTCGGCCTCATGGCGATCGTCGTGAGCATCGAGCGAGGATGGATTACGAGGCAGGAAGGCGTCGCGCGGTTTGAGCGCATCGTCAACTTCCTGGAGGGTGCAGATCGATTCTACGGCGTCTGGCCGCACTGGCTCGACGGCGAAACGGGGGAGGCGCGTGCGTTCTCTGCGCGCGATGACGGTGGCGACATCGTCGAGACCGCCTTCCTCATCCAGGGACTCCTGACGGTCAGGCAGTATTTCCGCGATGGAAATGATCGCGAGCGGCAACTGGCCGAGCGAATCGATGAACTGTGGCGCGGCGTCGACTGGAACTGGTACCGCCAGGGTGATCAAAACTTGCTCTACTGGCACTGGTCGTCGAATTATGACTGGGCGATGAGTCACCCTATTCACGGGTATGACGAAACGCTGATCGCCTACATCCTGGCGGCTTCGTCACCTACCCATCCTGTTCCTCCAGAAGTGTATCATGAGGGATGGGCGCGTGGCGGCGGTATCGTTCATGAGAATCACGAGCAGTACGGCCACTCGCTCGCACTCCGTCATAATGGGTCGGAACAGTATGGCGGGCCGCTTTTCTGGGCGCATTACTCATACCTTGGCCTCGATCCGCGTGGGCTTAGCGATCGATACGCCGATGACTATTTCGAACACAATCGTGCCCATGCCTTGATTAATCGGGCCTGGGCGATCGAGAATCCGCACGACTGCGAGGGCTACGGTACGAGTCAGTGGGGACTGACAGCCAGCTACTCGCCAACCGAAGACAACGCGGTCGGATACTCAGGACATGCACCTGGCGATCGCGACCGCTGCGTCATTACGCCGACTGCTGCGCTGGCATCGATGCCGTACACGCCCGATGAATCGATGGCGGTGGCCGAGTATCTCTACAATGAACTGGGCGATTGGGTATGGGGCCCGTACGGATTCTACGATGCCTACAGCCAGGAGCACGACTGGCACCCGGCGCGCTACCTCGCTATCGACCAGGGGCCAATCGTGGTGATGATCGAGAATCACCGGACCGGGCTGTTATGGGATCTCTTTATGTCAGCTCCGGAAATCCACGAAGGGCTTCGCGCTCTCGGCTTTGATAGTCCGCATCTGCGGTGACGTGGTTCCGGGAGTTCGAGCTACTCCGAGGACGCCTTTCGCCGGGGATTTGCAGAGCGAGAGGCCGCCTTCAAATTTGACCGTAAGCGTGCATGATAAAATCCGGGTTCGTCATTCTCTTCGGGTTGATGGTGATGCTCGCTACGGGCAATGTTCGCGGCGACGTCCCCGTTCGCATCGTGGTCATCGGGTCATCATCTGCGGAAGGCGTCGGACCTGAGGACATCAACAATGGCTGGGTGCAGCGGTATCGTGAGCACTGCGCCGCTGTCTTCCCCGGATGTGAGGTCATCAATCTCGCGCGCGGCGGCTATACAACATTTCGTCTCCTTCCCGATGCCCATCCCGCACCGGACGGGCGGCCGATACCTGACCGGGGCCGCAACATCTCGGAAGCGATCCGGCTCGCACCCGACGCCATCATCATGAACCTGCCGTCGAACGATGCGACGATAGGAGTCTCGGTCGACGAGCAGCTCGCCAACTACGACATCATCGTGGGCGCTGCCGAGCGGGCCGGCATTCCAATGTGGATCACCTCGACCCACCCTCGCAACCTCGATGAAAATAGTCGGCGTAACCTGCGGGCGGTTCGCGACTCCACGCTGGCGCGTTTCGGCAAGCATGCCATCGACTTCTGGTCGATCCTGGCCACGCCCGACGGCACGCTAAAGGCCGAATACGACGCAGGCGATGCCATCCATCTGAACGATGAAGCGCACCGATTTCTCTTCGAAGCCGTTCGAGACAAGCATATCCCGGATCGGGTGCGCTCGAAATGATCGGCCGTGTGATTATAGCGTTGCTTCCTCTATGTTTTTTCGCCGGTTGCGCAGAGCCGGACGATGAAGTGGTCGTTGTCAGCTTCTGGGGCTTCGGCCGCGAGGGCGAAGCCGTGCGAGAACTCGTGCCGGAGTTCGAACGCCGCCATGCCGGCATTCGTGTTCGGGTGCAGCAGATCCCTTGGACCGCCGCGCATGAGAAACTGCTGACGGCATTTGTGGGAGATGCCTTGCCGGACGTCGCGCAGATCGGGAATACGTGGCTGCCTGAGTTCAAGATGCTCGGCGCGCTCGAAGACCTCAGCGGTCGAGTCGCTGCGTCGGACGTGGTCGAAAAGGGCGACTATTTCGAGGGAGTCTGGGATACGAATATCCTCGACGGTCACCTGTACGGAGCGCCCTGGTATGTCGACACGCGGCTGCTGTTTTACAGGGAAGACATGCTCAGGCGCGCCGGTTACGATCGCCCGCCAGAGACGTGGGACGAATGGGTGGAGATGATGCACGCCATTGGGGACGTGGCCGGTGAAGGCAATTTTGCGGCGCTCCTGCCCACCAACGAATGGCAGCACCCGATCGTTTTTGCGCTGCAGACGGGCTCGGGCATTTTACAGAACGAATCCACCCGTGGCGACTTTGAGTCCCCGTCCTTTCGGCGTGCGTTCGAGTTCTACGTCGGTCTCTTCCGCGAAGGCCTCGCGCCTGCGGTCGGCGCGAGCCAGATCTCGAACCTCTACCAGGAGTTCGCGCGCGGATACTTCTCGATGCTCGTCACCGGTCCCTGGAACATCGGTGAATTTCGGCAGCGCATTCCCGACGAACTACAGGATCAGTGGATGACGGCTCCGCTGCCCGGTCCCGATGGGCCGGAGTCGGGCGTGTCGCTCGCGGGCGGGGCGGGACTCGTGCTGTTCCGAAGTTCTGAAGTCAAAGAGAAAGCCTGGGCGTTCATCGAATACCTGTCCGAGCCAGAAACCCAGGCGCGCTTTTTTGAACTCACGGGCAACCTGCCCGCGCGGATGAGCACGTGGCAGTCGAGCGGTCTACGCTATGACCGCCACGCCGCCGCTTTCTGGGTTCAGTTGCAGCGCGTCTCGCCTACACCAAAGCTGCCCGAGTGGGAGCGCGTCGTGACACGTGTCTTCGAGTATGCCGAGGCCGTGATCCAGGGCAACATGGACATCGACCGGGCGCTGGAGGCGCTCAATCGCGACGTCGACGCCATACTCGAGAAGCGGCGGTGGATGCTTGCGCGGGCGGACGAGGAGGCGGGATTGTGACGACTTTTCAGACAGTTATGCCACCTGAACGAGTGGCCCCGCCGGTCAATCCCACGGCCGTTCGCCCCAAGCCGCGCCATAGACTTCCGCGGGATATCCGCGCTGCGTATCTGTTTCTGCTGCCGGGTGTCCTCGTGATCACGCTCTTTTTCTTCGTGCCCATCCTCGCGGCGCTCGTCCTGAGCATGACCGACTTCGACATCTATTCGATCGCCGACATCCGCACCATGCGGTTTGTCGGGCTCGCTAACTATTTAGATCTCCTCCGCGACCCACTCTTCTGGACGGCGCTCAAGAACACGCTCTTCTTCGTACTGGTCGGCGGGCCGCTCTCGGTGGGCACGTCGCTCGGGGCTGCGCTACTGATGAATGCCCGCGGACTGCGCTTTAAGGGCTTCTTCCGCACCGCGTATTTCGCGCCGGTCGTCACGACGCTCGTGGCCGTGGCTGTCGTCTGGCGGTTTCTGCTTCACGGGCGCTATGGGCTCGTCAACTACGGGCTGGCGCTCGCCGGCATTGATCCGATCAACTGGCTCGGCGACCCCACCTGGGCCATGCCGTCGCTCATCTTGCTGGCGATCTGGAAGAACTTCGGATACAACATGATCATCTTCATCGCCGGTTTGCAAGGCATCCCGCGGTACCTATATGAGGCTGCCGAGGTCGACGGCGCCGGCCGCTGGCAGCAGTTCCGCCACATCACGTTGCCGATGCTCGCGCCGACCTTCCTGTTCGTCGGCATCATCACCATGATCGGCTACTTCCAGCTCTTTGCCGAGCCGTATGTAATGACGGACGGCGGACCGCTCAACGCCACGCTGTCGATCGTACTGTTGATGTATCGCGAGGGGTTCAAGTGGTGGAATATGGGATATGCGGCCGCGGTTGCGTTCATCCTGTTCGCCATCATCTTCGCCGCAACGCTCGTCCAGCTCAAACTCCAGCGGAGGCACGGCCTGTGAGCCGCACGTCGATCAGACTCGTGATGTACGCGCTGGCACTCCTCGGCGCCGTCGCATCGCTGCTGCCGCTAGTCTGGATGGTTTCGGCATCGCTTATGGCACCCGGCGAGGCAGCGAGCTTCCCGCCGCCGGTCATTCCCGACAATCCGACGCTCGAACATTACGCCGCCCTCTTCGGCAGATTGAACATCGGGCGCTACTTCATCAACAGCCTGCTCATCGCGTCGATCGTTACCGCGGTATCGGTCTTCTTCAACTCGATGGCGGGGTATGCCTTTGCCAAGTTCCGCTTCCCAGGCCGTGACAAACTCTTCGGCATCATGATCGGCGCGCTCGTGATACCGGTGCAGGTCGCCATGCTGCCACTGTTCCTGTTGCTCAAACAGTTCGGCTTCATCAACACCTACGCCGGCGTCATCCTGCCGAGTGCGGCCACGATCTTCGGCATTTTCCTCGTACGCCAGTTCGCGCTCTCCATCCCGGATGACCTGCTCGACGCGGCCCGGATTGACGGCGCGGGCGAGTTCCGCATCTATTGGTCGATCGTCGTACCGCTATGCCGGCCGGTCCTCGTCACCCTCGCCATCTTCACCTTCATGGCCTCGTGGAACGACTTCATGTGGCCGCTCATCGTCCTCAGTGACGACTCGATGTACACGCTCCCCGTCGCGCTTGCCAACATGCTGGGCGAGTACGTTCAAGATGTCGAGCTGATGATGGCCGGCTCGGTGCTGACCGTCTTGCCGGTGCTGGTGCTCTTCATGGCGCTACAGCGCTACTACATCGACGGCATCATGCTCGGTAGCGTCAAAGGCTGAGCACCTCAGAATTATCGCTTCCAGATGACGGATCAACGCACATCATGTCCACGATCACCGGTCTCCAATTCGGACGATGGAGCGTCGATGCGTCGAACCAATCTGATGTCGAACGGACGCCTGACCTCATTTGCATCCGGTGACGGGATCTGCGGCTTGTTATTCCGAGGAAAGGCCGTCAACCGCTGGCATCCGGATCGTGGGCGGCAGCAGCCCGGCTACCTGATTTTTGTGAGGGATCTGGACGAGCAATGCTACTGGCCGGTCGCCGGTATGGCGGGGCGTCGTGCTCAATCATCTGCATCGGATGAGGTATGCGTCGCCAGTGACCTCGCGAACACCGCGCACGTCGATGTCAGCTTCGAGCCCGGCGTCACGACGTATACGTCGGCGTACGAGGACATCCTGACAACGCTCGAAGCGTTCGTTCTCGAGGATGCGGATGCCGAGCTGCGGCGGCTAACCATCAGCAACGCATCCTCGCGTACTCGGCGGCTCGACATGACGTCCTACGTCGAGATCGTCCTGAACGACGCCGCTGCCGATGCCGCGCACCCGGCGTTTTCGAAGCTGTTCGTGCAGACGCGATTTGACCGCGATACGGAGTCCATCAGGGCTTGGCGACGGCTCCGAAGTCCGGATGAGCGGTCGATGTGTTTCGGGCACGCCTCATTCGGCGCCGGATCACTCAATGGATTCGAGACACGGCGGATGATCTTTCTGGGGCGTGGCCGTCACGTGTTCGATTCGGCCGCGATGGATTCAGGTGTTGGTTTAAAGGGGGGCGAGGGAAGTGTGCTCGATCCGTCGGCCTCATTGCGTCGCTCGGTGACACTACTACCGGGTGAGGCGGCGACGATGTGCTTCGTTGTGGCGGCAGGTGAGACGGAGGAGGATGTAGAGGCTGCGCTGCGCGCCGCACTCGGGAGCAACACGAATGAGCAGCTCGATCGGGCACGGCGGTCGTTCAGTGCGAATCTCGGTGAAGCGCTCGAGCAATCGTTCGGCGAATGGCTCAAGCTGAATCATGCGCTGCTCTTTTGCAGCAACACTCGGATGCCCAGTGAGGGTGCGTCAACGCTCGAGTCTCTCGAGACAGCCGGCATCGACGCGGCAAGGCCGGTGCTATTGCTGGATCTCGCGCGATTGCAGCAGGAGGGCAACCGAGTCCTCCTATTGCAAGAAACGATGGCGGCATGGCGCCGGATCGGCACGCCGGTTCAAGCTATCGCCATCGCTGGTGAAGGCTGCATCCCCACATCACTCGCCGCATTGGAAGACGTCGTCGTATTGAACCAGGCCAATCTACCGCCGGGCGTACATGAGCTGATCGCGAGTATTGCATTCGGCACGTTTCCTGATGAGAAGGTTGCGACTCAAGCAATCACTCATAAGGATGGAAAGCCTCGGATGGCGGTTAGGGCCGACGGTGAGCCGGTGGTTGAACGGCCCGATGTCAGTGACTTGATCTTTCATAACGGCTACGGCGGCTTTTCATCTGACGGCAGCGAGTATGTGATCGACGTCATTCTCGGTGCCGATGGCCGCCACGTACTTCCGCCACAACCGTGGACGAACGTCATCGCGAGAGAGGACCTCGGCTTTTTCATCAGCGAGCGCGGGGCCGGCAACACGTGGGCCGTCAACAGCCGCGAGAACCGCCTCACGCCGTGGTTCAACGACCCGGTGTCGGATTCGAACGGCGAAGCCGTCTACATTCGCGATGAGACAATGGAGCGCTACTGGTCGGCGGCACCCGGTCCGTGCCCCGCACCTGCGCCATACCGCGTGCGCCATGGCATCGGCTACTCGACGTTCGAGGCGGCGTACGGCGGCTTACGCCACGAGGCGTCGCACTTCGTCCGGCACGATGCGCCCGTCCGTATCACGCGAGTTATCGTGGAGAACACGAGCGACGAGCCGAGAGAGGTCTCCGTTTTTGCGTACTTCCATCTCGTTCTCGGCGGCGATGTCGAGCGATCGAGGCGTTTCGTCACCACCGAGTGGGATGCAGAGCTCGGCACTATCCTCGCGAGGAATCCCGTCAACAACGAATTCCGCGACTTGATCGTCGTCGCAGGTGCTCGGTCGGAAGCAGGGGCCGTCCATCACACAACAGATCGGCGAGCCTTCCTCGGCGAGGCGATGGACGTTGAGCGGCCGAGGGCGGTCGAGCAAGATGCGGTGCTCGGGGGATCGATCTATGGGAACGGGGATCCCGCCGCCGTGCTCCAAGTGAGGCTGAACATCCCCCCGGGAGCGACCGCCGAGTGCAGCTTCTACTTCGGCGCGACAGACGATGCCGCGTCCCTTCCCGCACTGCTTGAAGGTGGCTCGGCGGAGCACCTCGCCGCCGCGATCGCACACTGGCGGGACGTCACAGGGCGAGTCCGGATTGAGACACCGATGCCGGAGCTCGACATCCTTGTCAACAACTGGCTGACATACCAGAACCTGAGCTGCCGGATGATGGCGCGCAACGCTTTCTACCAGAGCGGCGGCGCGTTCGGCTACCGCGACCAGCTTCAGGACGCGGCGGCGCTGATGCTGATCGATCCCTCGCTGACGCGACGGCAGATCATCCGGCACGCGCGGCACCAGTTCATAGAGGGCGACGTCATGCACTGGTGGCACCCGCCAACGAGCAGGGGCATCCGTACACGTTTCGCCGACGATCTCCTGTGGCTGCCGCTCGTCACCAGCGAATATGTAGAGGCCACGGGCGATGCATCCGTGCTGGATGAGGTTGTGCCGTTCATGACGGCACCTCATCTGGTGGAAGGAGAAGACGAACGCTTTCTTTTTCCTGAGACGTCCGCATTCTCAGCGAGCGTGTTCGAGCATTGCTGCCTTGCGCTCGAACGCGGCATGACTCACGGCAGGAATGGGCTCCCCCTGATCGGCACGGGCGACTGGAACGACGGCATGAACCGCGTCGGACGGCTGGGGAAGGGCGAAAGCGTTTGGCTCGGCTTCTTCATCCACTATATCCTCGACCGGTTTATGCCTGTCTGTGAGGCGAGAGGAGAGCACGACCGCGTGAAACGCTATCGGGCCTATCAGAAAGATTTGCGTGCGACGCTGAACGGTCCGGGTTGGGATGGCGCGTGGTACCGCCGCGCCTTTTATGACGACGGAGAACCGATAGGCTCGAGAGACAGCGACGAGTGTCGTATCGATGCGCTCGTGCAGGCGTGGTCGGTGCTCTCCCGCGTGGCACCGGCTGATCGTCGCGAGTCGGCGCTCGACGCCGTGGAGCGGCATCTGGTGGACGAGGAGGCCGGCATCATCAAGCTCCTCACGCCGGCTTTCGACAAGACGCCGCACGATCCGGGCTACATCAAGGGCTATGTGCCGGGCGTGCGCGAGAACGGCGGCCAGTACACGCACGGTATCCTGTGGTTCATCCGTGCAATGGCCGAGGCGGGCCGGACCGACCGCGCGGCGGAGCTCCTGAGGATGATCACGCCCATCCGGCACGCCATGACGACGAAGGATGCCGGTCGATACGTTGTCGAGCCGTATGTCGTCGCGGCAGATATTTACGGTGAGGCGCCACACCGGGGTCGCGGCGGCTGGACGTGGTACACCGGCTCGGCGGGCTGGATGCACCGTGTGGCCGTCGAGTCGATCCTGGGCCTCTCGCTGCGCGGAGGGACGCACCTCATCGTCCATCCCGCTATTCCAGCGGACTGGCCCGGTTACGCCGTCGCGTTTACCGCACCCACTACCAGCGATCGCTACGTGATCAAGGTTGAAAATCCCGGCAGACGAACTCGCGGCGTTCGGCGCGCTATGCTCGACAATGAGCCGGTCGACATCAAAGGCGGGGCAGCGCTCATCCCGATCGTTGGAGACGGTGGGGAGCATCGTGTTTACATCGAGCTCTGAGACGCTTTTCGACGCTACAGTCACTTGTCTTGCGATCTAGTTACTTGCATCCCACCTAATCCACCGGAAGATTATGGCGCGACTTCGAACCCTCTTCCTCACCGCCCTGATGATATTGACTGCACAGATGGCGCATGCGCAGCGTGAGACGATCAGCTCACCGAGCAACGTCTTGTCCGTCGTCTTTGAGCTACAAAACGGCGCGCCTTTCTATTCGGTCGAGCGGTTCGGAAATGCCGTCATCGAGCCGTCGCGGCTCGGCTTTGAGTTTGAGAACATGCGCGCGTTCGACGGCGGGTTTGCGGTGGCTGGGACATCCAGGAGCTCGACCGACGAAACCTGGCAGCAGGTGTGGGGCGAGACGGAGTTCGTCCGCGACCATCACAACGAGCTGCGGATCGATCTCGTCGAATCATCCGGCAGCGGGCGGGTAATGACGGTCGTCTTCCGCGTATTCGACGATGGTGTCGGCTTCCGGTACGAGATCCCCGCACAGGCCGGCGTTGACGACATCATCATAACCGACGAGCTTACGGAGTTCGGATTTGCGGATGATCATGAGGCGTGGTACATCGACGCCTATCGCTGGAATCGCTACGAGTACCTCACGAAGCACACACCGCTGTCGGCGGCCGACACCGTCCACACGCCCCTTACGATGCGTTCGCGCGATGGCCTCTACCTGAGCGTACACCAGGCGGCGCTCGCCGACTACTCGACGATGGCGCTCGAAAACACCGGCGGCACAAGCTTTAAGGCGAACCTCGTGCCGTGGTCCGACGGCGTACTCGTGCGCACGCAAGCCCCGATGAAGACGCCGTGGCGGACGATCCAGATCGCGGATGCCGCCTCGGGACTCATCGACAGCTATCTCATCTTGAACCTGAACGAGCCCAACAAGATCGAGGATACCTCGTGGATCGAGCCGGCCAAGTATGTGGGGATCTGGTGGGAGATGCACCTCGAGAAGGCGACGTGGGAATCGGGCGAGAAGCACGGCGCGACGACGGACAACGCCCTGCGCTACATCGACTTCGCGGCTGAGCACGGATTCAGTCATGTGCTCGTGGAAGGATGGAATATAGGGTGGGATGGAAGCTGGTATGACAACAGCGAGGTGTTCAGCTTCACCGAGGCCTATCCCGATTTCGATCTCGAGCGTGTGGCGGCGTATGCGCTCGAGCGCGGCGTTCGGTTGATGGGACATCACGAGACATCGGCGGGCGTGGAGCATTACGAGCGGCAGACTGAAGATGCCTTCCGGCTGTACGAGCAGCTCGGCGTGCGGGCGGTCAAGACCGGTTATGTGGGGCATGGGCAGTCGATCGTGCGGACGGACGAGCATGGCAGACGGCACCGCGAATGGCACCACGGGCAGTTCATGGTCGAGCATCATCAGCGGGTAATCGAACTCGCGGCTAAGCACCGAATATCGCTGAACGTGCATGAGGGGCTCATTGACACAGGGCTGCGACGCACGTGGCCGAATTTGATGACGAGGGAAGTAGCGCGTGGGCAGGAGTACAATGCCTGGGGTGAGGGAGACCCCGGAATCTGGGAAGGACAGCCTGGCAACCCTCCCGATCATGTCGTCACCGTCCCCTTCACGCGGATGCTCGCCGGCCCATTCGACTATACGCCGGGCATTGTCGAATTACTGTTCGAGGACTACCGACCGGGCAACCGGGTGAACCATACGCTGGCGAAAGAGCTGTCGCTTTATATCATCTTGTATAGTCCGCTGCAGATGGCGGCCGACTTGCCCGAGCATTACGAGCGCTTCCCCGTGCCGCTGCGCTTCATAAAAGACGTTCCTGCGGATTGGGCCGATACGCGCGTGCTGAATGCCGACATCGGCAACTATGTGACCATCGCGCGGAAGGACCGCAACAGCGACGACTGGTATCTTGGCAGCGCCTCTGACGAGCACGGACGCGTGCCGCGCGTGCCGCTATCGTTCCTCGACGCCGGCCGGACGTACATCGCCGAGATCTACCGTGACGGCGATGATGCGGATTGGGAGAACAATCCGTACTCGCTCGTCTATGAGGAGCGGTTGGTCGACAGTTCGACGGTAATGGAGCTGAGGCTCGCTGCGGGCGGGGGACAAGCGATTCGCTTTCGACCTGCGGATTGAGCGAACCGCAGCATCGAGGCCGCCGAACCGTGCGTCCGAAGTAGGCGGCGCAAGAGCGTTGGGAGCGACGCGC
>CAZRTY010000010.1:0-2893 GCA_964603055.1 uncultured Rhodothermales bacterium
ATGAACACCGACGTCGCACTTTTCTGGATTCAGGAGTCGATCAAGACGGGAGCCATGCTTGCGGCGCCGATCCTGGGGGTCGCCTTGGCCGTGGGGCTGATGGTGAGCCTCTTCCAGGCCATCACGTCGATCCAGGAGATGACGCTGAGCTACATCCCAAAGATGGTTGCCGTCGGGATCATCCTGCTCCTCTTTGCGCCGTGGCTGATCCAGATGCTCGTCGATTTTACGACGTCCGCCTTTCAGTTCATCCCGAACGTCTCTCGATAGCTCAGGTAGGCGCCTCCGGCTGACCAAGGCGCCGCCATCCCATGCCCTCCGTCAACCCGGAATATCTCGTCGCCGTCTTCCTCGTCTTCGTACGGATCGGCGCCTGCTTCGTGACTATGCCGTTCTTCGGCCATAGCTCGGTGCCCGTCCGCATCCGAATTTTCCTGGCGATTCTGATGGCTCACTCGCTGACGGGCTTATTACCCGCCGGTGAGCTTGGTCCGCACGTATTTCAGCCTCTGGGGATGATGGCTGCCGTCATCATCGAATCGTTGACGGGGATTCTGTTCGGATTTGCGGTGCACCTCATTTTCTACGCCGTGCAATACGCGGGCGAGGTGATGGGCTTTCAGATCGGGCTTGCCATGGCGCACGTTTTCAACCCGATCGACGGCTCGCAGTCGAACCCGATCGGCAATATCCTGTCGTACGTGGTGCTGATGCTGTTCATCCTCCTTGAGGGGCATCATCATGTGATTCGCGCCGTCGTGATCTCGTTCGACGTGGTGCCGCTCGCCGGGGCGAACCTGGCTGCCGGCGGACCGCTGCTGCTCGACTGGATCGGCGATTTCTTTACCACGGCGCTCCGCCTGGCCGCACCATTCATGGTGACGATCTTCCTCGTCGATGTTGCGCTTGGCGTATTCGCGCGGATGGTGCCGCAAGCCGATCTGTTCTCGCTCGGTATCCCCGCGAAGTTGCTCGCAGGGATTCTAATGCTGCTGCTATACGTCGGCTATTTCTTTCCGCTCTTTCCCTCGCTTCTCAACGAGATGATCGGCTACCTGCGGCTGATGATTGAGGCTGTCGTCCCGCTATAAGCGGAATTTTGGGCTGGAACGGTTTTCCTCGTCGCGGCAGAGTTTGACCTGTGCGCGAGGTGCAGGCACCCTTCCCACCCCTACGAATGCGGTAACGAACTGCGGCACCGTTTTTTCAAATGCACCTGACGACCGTCAACGGGTGCATGCATGAGTGACCAGCAGGATAAGGCCGACAAGCAATTTGACCCCACGCCTCGACGCATCGAGAAGGCGCGGGAAGAAGGCAACGTCTTCAAGTCGCAAGACATGACGGCGATCACGATGCTGATGACCGGTAGCATTGCGCTCATCATCGGCACCCCCTTCGCCTTCAAGGCGCTGCACGGCCTCTTTACGTACCTCTTTACGTCGGTCACCTTTAACCTCAGGATCGACACGGCGACGCCCATCCTGCGCGAAGTCGCGCTACGTGCCTCGCTCATTCTGCTGCCCTACCTCGGGCTGCTGTTCGTTGCCGGCATCGCGGTGAACGTTGCCCAGAGCGGATGGAACGTTACGCTGAAACCGCTGCAGCCGAAGCCTGATCGGATTAGTCCGCTCAAGGGACTCAAGAAGATTTTCTCAGCTCAGGGGATGTTCAATTTCCTGAAATCGGTGCTGAAGATCGCCATTGTAGGCCCGATCGCGTACATCACGATCAAGAATGCAGTGCCGGAGATCATGATGCTCCCCTCGCGTGCGCTGCCGGATGTGACGACCACGGCACTCAAACTCATCCTGCTCCTGCTGGGCAAACTGGTCGGCATCTTGCTGTTGCTCTCAGCGGCTGACTTCACCTTTGAGAAGTGGCGCTATAAGCGCGACTTGAAGATGAGTCAGAAAGAGTTGAAGGACGAGCACAAGGAATCCGAGGGCGATCCGCAGATGCGTGGTAAGCGGAGGCAGCTTGCCCGCGAGATGTCTCAGCGCCCGCGCCTGGATCACGCTGTGCTGGCGGCCGACGTAGTGGTGACCAACCCGACGCACTATGCCATCGCGCTGCAGTACGACCCGACGTCGCTCGGGGCGCCCAAGGTTCTCGTCAAAGGTATCCGCAAACGGGCGCTTCGCATCAAGGAGTTGGCGAAGGAGCACGACATTCCGACGGTAGAGGACCGGCCTTTGGCGCGCGCTTTGTATAAGAGCGTCGGCGAAGATCAGGAGATCCCAGAGGAACTGTATTCAGCCGTGGCGGCAATTCTGGCCGAAGTGTACCGGAAAAATGGCCGCTACAACTAAATGGATGCCTTGGTGCTTCATCGAGCAACGAGCCGCATGAGATCCGTGCAGACATCTCTCCCACTCACTCTCTGACCCGTTCACCCGTTGCCTAACTCGTCGAACCAACCGGCCTTGGCGCCGACCAGCTTCCGTTTGATCAACAGCGAAGTGCTGCTGGCCTCGGGCGTTGTCGTGATCTTGCTGGTGATGGTGGTGCCGCTGCCCACCTTCATGCTCGACATGTTGCTCACGCTGAACATTGCCGTGAGTCTTGCCGTGCTGTTGACGGCGTTTTACGCGGTGCGGCCGCTCGAATTCGGCATCTTCCCCGGCCTGCTGCTTGTCACCACGCTCTTCCGGCTCTCGTTGAACGTGGCCTCAACGAGGCTCATCCTGACGAATGCCGACGCAGGTTCGCTCATTAGTGCATTCGGGCAGTTTGTGGTCGCGGGCAACTACGTGGTCGGTGGGATCATCTTCCTCGTCCTCGTCCTCATCAACTTTATCGTCATCACGAAGGGATCGGGGCGTATCGCGGAGGTTGCCGCGAGGTTTACGCTCGACGCCCTGCCCGGCAAGCAGATGGCGATCGATGCCGA
>CAZRTY010000010.1:2993-19136 GCA_964603055.1 uncultured Rhodothermales bacterium
CCGCGAGGTTTACGCTCGACGCCCTGCCCGGCAAGCAGATGGCGATCGATGCCGATCTGAACGCCGGTCTCGTCGATGAAGGTGAGGCTCGGCGTCGACGTAACGAGGTCGGACGTGAAGCCGACTTCTATGGCGCTATGGACGGTGCGAGCAAGTTTGTTCGCGGAGACGCCATCGCCGGCCTCGTCATTACTGCCATCAATATTATTGGCGGCCTCGTCGTCGGTGTGCTGCAACACGGCATGACGTTCGGCGGCGCCGCTGCAACGTTTACGCTGCTGTCGATTGGCGACGGCCTCGTGTCACAGATCCCGGCCCTTCTCATTTCGACGGCCGCCGGTATTATCGTTTCCCGCGCGGGCGGAGACGAGAACATTGCGACCGATGTCAAGAAGCAGTTTCTGAGCAAGCCGCATCCGATTCTCATTACGGGAGCCTTCCTGCTCATTCTGGGAATCATACCGGGGCTGCCGCTGGTGCCGTTCTGGCTGCTGGCCGGCGGTACCCTGATGCTCGGCCGCAATCGCGTCCGTGTCATCAAGTCGGAGGAGCGGGCGTTGCTTGAGGCGAATGCTTCAACTCAGCAGGAAGAGCCAGCCGAGGAGACGCCTGCCGACCTCCTGCTTGTCGATCCGCTCGAACTTGAAATCGGCTATGCACTGATCTCAGTCGTCGATCCCGGGCAACAGGGCGACCTCCTCGAGCGCGTCAAGATGCTCCGACAACAGTTGGCGCTCGAGCTCGGGATTGTGATACCACCCGTGCGCATCCGCGACAATGTGGGGCTCGGCGCGAACCAGTACGTCATCAAGCTGCGCGGCAACCCCATTGCCGACGGCGAGGTGATGCCGGGCTACTACCTGGCGCTGCTTCCGGATGAGATGGACGAGCTTCCGCCGGGCATCCGGGTGAAAGATCCCACCTTCGACCTGCCCGCCCTCTGGGTGGCCGAGCGCAACCTGCCTGAAGCCGAGCGGCTCGGACTCACCGTTGTCGAGGCTCCTGCCGTCATCACGACCCACCTGCTCGAGGAGCTGCGCAAATCAGCGCATCGCCTGCTCGATCGCCAGGAGGTCAAGAAGCTGACCGACAAGCTGAAGGAAACGGCTCCGGCGCTCGTCGAC
Source organism: uncultured Rhodothermales bacterium (assembly GCA_964603055.1). Taxonomy (GTDB): domain Bacteria; phylum Bacteroidota; class Rhodothermia; order Rhodothermales; family CAZKDQ01; genus CAZRTY01. The sequence continues at coordinate 4,118 of CAZRTY010000010.1, forward strand.
GAGCTCATCCCCAACCTGATGACGCTTGGCTCTATCCAGAAGGTGCTCAAACGGCTCCTTCGCGAGCGTATCCCGATCCGTGACCTGGTGACCATCCTCGAGGCACTCGCCGACCATGCACCGGTCACTAAGAATGTCGACGTGCTCACCGAGTACACGCGCGCCGCGCTGTCCGCGACCATCACCAGGCAGTTCGCTGGTGAAGATGATTCGGTCCACGCGCTTGTACTCGATCCCATGCTGGAACAACACTTGCTTGAACGTGCAGAGTCGGGCGAGATGAATCCGACAACGCTTGGTCTGTCGCCGGATCGTGCCGAGAAGCTGGTCACCGAAGTGGCTAAATACTCGAAGCGCATGATCGGCAACGGCCGCCCCGCGGTGCTGCTCACCTCGCCTGTTCTCAGACCGACGCTATTCAACTTCCTCTCTCCGATGGTCACAGACCTTGCCGTGCTCTCTTACAACGACCTCTTGCCCGATGTACGGGTCGACGTCGTCGATCAGATCAAGATCAAGTAAGACCGGCAAGTCTAAACGCTTGAAAAGATGACCGTTAAGACACTCACTGCATCCACGATTTCAGAGGCACTGGCCGATGCCCGCCGTCAGTTTGGCGACGATGTCGTGCTGCTGGAATCGCATCCTCCCTCCGACAACCGGCCTGCGCGGATCATGATCATGGCCGAGCCTGCCCCCACGATGTCGGCCGACGGACGCTCCATCAGCCGCGTCATCGAGCGCGTGAAGTCACCTGAAATGGCTGTCGCCGAGGCGTCGTCTCGGGGATCGCTGCTCGATCTCGTCGTGGAAGATGATGCCGAGGATGAGGACGCATTTTCCCTCAACATGCCATCGTACAACCCGTCACGTGGTCGGGCGCGGGGCCGCCTCTTCCCCGCCGACGGCGCGGCGCTACGCTCGAACGAGCAAGCCCGGCCGGAGGAAGTCACGCGCGCGCTCGAGCAGCTTCTCGAAACGCGATTCGTCACGCTGCACGAACGTCTCGAGGGGCTTGAGAAGAAAGTCGAGGGAATGCCGGCATCGGCTGGCAAGTGGCTGCGCCATCCGCTGTTCAACCGCTTGCTCGACCGGGGCGTACGGGCCGAGCTCGTGACCGAGCTCTTCTTCGACGCCACCTCCGGCGTCGACCTCGACGACGAAGGCCTATTCTGGGCGCTCGCGCGGTCGCTTCGCGATCGGCTCCAGGCGTGCTCACCCGTCAGACCCTACGGCTCCCAGCTCTTTATCGGCGTAGGCGGCAGCGGCAAGACGTCCATGATCCTGCGCCTCTTGACGCAGAAGAACTTCTTCGGACGGCGGCGCTGCGGCGTCATCATCGCCACGCCGGGTATGGAGTCGGATCGTTTCTATCAGGATCCGACCGATCTGTACCGCCGTGCGGGCATCCCCGTGCAGAACGCCGGGACGGTCGAGGAGATGGATCAGGCGGTCGCTCGGCTCGACGGCTTCGACCACATCTTCGTGGATACGCCCGGCTTGCCGTGGCATCCCCGCGAGATGCGCGATGCACTGGCCGCCTTGAAGCCGCTGATGGAGTGCCTCGTGCCGGTGCAAACGCACTTCGTGATCGACGCCACACGCGCACTCGAAGAAGTTGACATCGACATACTCCGCCGGATGCCGGTCTCGCCCGATATTGTCGCGCTGACGCATATCGACGAAACGGCCCGCCCGGGCCGCGTGCTCGAGTGGATTGCCCGCGCCGGCTTGCCTGTGAACTTCGTCGGCAGCGGCTGGAAGCAGAACGAAGGCCTCAGCCTGTTCTCGCCTTCTGCATTCGCCGAACAGATGCTCGAAGCCTGACCGACCCCCAGGACTGGAGATCCATGAGACGTACTTCAACAATTCTCGCCGTGGCAAGCGGCAAAGGTGGCGTAGGTAAGAGCGTCATATCAGTCAACCTCGCCGAAACCCTGGCGCGCGACGGCTACCGCGTGGCCCTGCTCGATGCCGACATGGCGCAGGGTGCCTGCACCGTGCTCATGAACGAGCAGCCGGGGCCATCCCTTGCAGATGCAGCAGGCAGCATCGTGCCGATCGACGACGCCTTTCGCCCCACCCAGAGCGGCGTGACACTCGTCGAAGTGGCGCAGGAGCATGAGGAGATTCCGTCGCAGCCCGCGCGGCTCTTCCCCGTACTCGACGATGCGCTCGACCGGCTGGCTCGCCGCCACGACCATGTCATAATCGACTGCCCCGCCGGCACCGGCGACCTCGTGCGCTGGGCTCTCGACCGTGCCGACATGGGTGTGCTGGTTCTTGTGGAAGAGCCAACCGCCGTTGCCGATGCCTACCGCCTCGCCAAGCTTGCGTGGATGCACGATGTAAATCTGCCCCTGGGCGCCGTCGTCAATTTTGTGGATTCCGAGACCGAAGCACAAAGTGTTGCCGACCGCTTCGGCGCCATCACGGAGCGCTTCACCGGCAACGCGCCGACGTTCCTCGGCTGGGTACCTTTTTCCATGCAGGTAAGAACTTCCGTACGCGACCAGAGCCCGGCCGTACGCCACGCCGGCCCCGTACGCACCGCTTTTGAGCATATCGGCGCCACTTTAAACGCAGGCACAGCCGCTACCGACACAGTTTCGCCACTTTTCCGATCCATCTCCGGCCCCAACTGATCGCGCAGATTCTGCACAGGCACGTTCCTTGCTTAAGCAGTTACTGAATTACTTCACCGCGACTCCGTAGGACCACATCCCTCGAGAACCGCTCACCCTCATGCAGCCGCTTCACATACACATCAGCCTCTTTATAGGTCTTGTGGCCTTCGTGAATCAGCTTGCCAGATTCGCTCCCCTCGACCGCACGATCATCGTCGGTGTCGGCAGTGGACTGGCCGTCTACGTAGTGCTCGTCTTCGGCGATCTCATCGTCAAAAAAATCCTTACGAAGGCGCCCCAGCAACACGAAGATGCAGAGCAAGAGTCGGCGCCCGAGCACACGAATCGAGAACCGGCTCCTGCCGCCGGCTGAATCGCCTCACCCGAAACGGTTAAACTTCGTCATCTGCCATGGCACAAGATCTACAAAGCCTTGCCGAATCCCACGCTGCTGAGCCCACGCCCGCTCACCGTGAGGCCGTAGTCCTTGCCGCCGTACCACTCGTCCGGTCCATCATTGGCCGGCTGAGTATCCCCGACCATCCGCTCGCCAGCCGCGAAGACCTCGAAGACGTCGCGCTGCTGGGCCTGCTGCAGGCGCTCGACAGCTACGAGCCCGACCGCGGCACGCCGTTCGTGTCGTACTCCTACGGCCGCATTCGTGGTGCACTGGTCGACTACCTCCGCTCGATCGACGCACTGCCACGCGAGCGCCGGCGCCGTCTGGCCGAAGCGCAGCGCGCCATGGAGACACTCCGGCAGTCGCTCGGTGGCGAACCTTCCGACGAAGACGTGGCCGACTACCTCGGCATCTCGGTCACCGATTATCACTCGCTGCTTTGCGACGCCCAGAGCCGCTACGCGCTTTCACTGCACGACGGCACGGGCACCGACTCCGATCAGACGCTCATCGAAACGATCGAGAATCACGCGGCAGCCGAGGACTTCGAGCAGATCGACAAAGAATCGTACTTCGAGTACATCGTCGGACTCATCCAGGAGCTCCCCGAACGTGAGCAGACGATCGTCGCGCTTTACTATTACGAAGATCTGACCCTGCGCGAGATCGCCTCCCTCCTCAATCTAACCGAGGCTCGCATCTCTCAGATTCTGGGTAAGGTGCTGCTCACCCTCCGCACGCAACTCAACGAGAGCCGATCGATGGCGGCTTAAACGCCAGGCTGTGAACATCACACATTGAACAGCGCGTATAGGAATAGCGCGCATTGAAAAGCGCGTGGCCCGGCCCGCTCAATACTCCGGCGGCACGTACAGATTCAGCGTGCGGAGCGGCTCGTCTCCGGTGTTACGGATTTCGTGCCACTCGCCACGCTCGATGAGTAGCAGCGAGTGCCGAGCGAGGTGCACATCCTCTCCGGCCACGGTCGCCGACCCTTCCCCCTCAACCACAAACAGCCACTGATCGCTGTTTTCGTGGACGTTGTCGGGTCCGCCGGTTGACTCTCCCACGCCCAGCACCATTTCGGCCGCCTGGGCGAACTTGTTTTGCAGGATGACGGCGAAGTCTGATTCCAGACGTGCAGTAGTGTGTAGCATCGGGTTTTGTTTTTTGGGATGGGGAATCCCGGCTCGGCGCTTCTACCTCCGATTCAGCCTCCATCGCGGTCGAGCAGGTTCTCTTCGTTGCTCCGCGCCAGTTCCTCCTTCACCTGGGCGTCCATTCGGAAGTCGGGCGCGACGTCGATCTGCCGCGATCCTGGGGCATGCATCCCTTCGGCGTGCGGCCTCGGCCCCGGCGCCCCCTCCCGCGACAGCTTGACCTCGTAACGCCGCTCAGGAATCTCAATGCCCGCCGCGTCGAGCTCCTCCTTGACGAGCCGAATTGCTTCGCTGCGTACCTTCAACAGGTCGACTTCCTTCTGATTGACCCACGCGAAAAACTGTACCGACACGCTCGCTTCCTCGATCTCCATGACCCGCACGAAGGGCGGCGGCTCCTTCAGAACGCCCGGCATCTGCAGCAGGATCTCACGCCCTACATCCGCGACTCGGGATAAATCCTCGTGCAGCCCGACCGAGATGTAGAAGTCGAACCGACGTCGCAAATTGCGGCTGAAGTTGATGACGGTGCTCTTGAACACGACGGCGTTCGGCACGCGCAGATGATTGCCTTCAAACGTGAGCAACACCAGCTCTCGCGACGTCATCTGCATCACATGCCCCTCGTGTTCTCCGATCTTGATGACATCGTTCACTACAAACGGCTGGCGGATGCTCATCAATACGCCGGCGAGGTAGTTCTCGGCGATGTCCTGGAACGCGAAGCCGAGCGCGATGCCCACCACGCCGGCCGTCCCGAGTAGCGCGCCGACCAGCGTCGAGACGCCCAGGATGTCGAAGATGAAGATGAGGCCGACGAGAATCAGTCCGGCCCGCGCCACCCGCCGGAAGAGCGCCCAGATGAGCGGGTCGATCCCAAGGCGGCGAGCCGGCGCTTCCCACCGCGTGAGCAGGCTCCCCAGCCACCACAGCAACGCAACGAGGAGAATGACCAGTAGCCCTACCGGGAGATACGCCACAAACGAGCGTGCGAGGCGCTCCAGACGGTCGACGGCCGGCATGATCCGCGTCTCGACATCGGTGGCAACGCTCACCTGGTCATGCACCCAGATGACGCCTTCGAAGCGCTCGACAAGCCCGACGACCGACTCACGCGTCTGGGCGTTCTGCACAATGCCTCCGAGGATGACGACGCCATTGCGCACCTCGATCTCAACCGACTGAAACGCCTCGATCTCGCCGAGAACGGATTCGATCCGCTCCTGGACCTGCTGATCCGATACCGTTTCGGCGGGGATTTCTTCTGCGGGCAGTTCGTCTTGCAGCGGGGCGTCGGTCTGCGCCCACAGCGGCATTGCCAGTAAAGAAAGCAGCGCTATGAACAGCGCCGATCTCACGATTCGCTGCCCATGATCGTTGCGACGAGCCGCCGCGGACCTCCATGATCGCGGTGCTCGCACAGATAGATGCCTTGCCACGTGCCCAGCGCGAGTTCGCCATTGGCAATCGGGATGGTGAGGCCGTTGCCGAGCAACGACGCCTTGATATGCGCCGGCATATCATCCGGGCCCTCGAGCGTGTGCTCCCAATATGGCGCGTCCTCCGGGATCATCACGTTGAAATGCCGCTCGAAGTCGCGCCGCACATCCGGCGATGCGTTCTCGTTGAGCGTAAGCGATGCAGACGTGTGCTGGATGAACAGGTGAAGCAGCCCCGCACCGACTCGATTCAGGTCATCGAGATGTCGAAGTACGTCGCGCGTGACGAGATGGAAGCCCCGCGGACGGGCGTCCAGCGTGATGAAATAGTTCTTGACGAGCATCGGGATCGTGACCGCTTGAGATGTAGGAATGGGATGCTGCCTACGACGTCACGATCCGTGCTGTTCGGAGCCGCTTGCCCGATTACGAGAAGGTTGCCGATTCGGGATCAGGGAATCTCGAGGTACTTGTGCGTCTGGAGACTGAGCCTCCACTGTGGATTGCGGAGGCAGTACTCGATGGCCGCCTCGGTGTTGGCCGCGCGGTCGGGGCCGTCCATCGGTTGGAGGAAGAAATGATGGAAGTCGAGGTGAGCCACCGTATCGGGCATCAGCGCCTCCTGGGGGTACACGAGCTTGAGCTCGTTGCCCGATGTCTGCTCGAGCGGCGCACCGGCTTTCGGACTCATACAGATCCAGTCGATTCCCTCCGGCGCCTTTATCGTGCCGTTGGTTTCGACCGCCACTTCAAAGCCGGCATCGTGCAGCGCACCGATCAGCGGCTCATCGAGCTGAAGCAGTGGCTCGCCGCCGGTGCATACCACGTAAGGTTTACCGCCGCCGGGCCAATGGCCCAGCACGGCCTCGGCCAGATCTTCCGGCGTGGCAAACTTTCCGCCGCCGGGGCCATCCATCCCCACAAAATCCGTATCACAAAACGTGCAAACGGCCGTTGCACGGTCCTGCTCTCGGCCCGTCCACAAGTTGCATCCCGCGAAGCGTAGAAAAACGGCCGGCCGGCCGCTGTGCGCTCCCTCGCCCTGCAACGTGTAATATATTTCCTTAACCGCGTAGCTCATTTTTCCTGATCATTGGCCCAGATCCAATATCGGCGGTAATGCCTTGTTTCACCTTCGCTGATTATAGATGATCAAGGAGAGGCTCGGCCACGCACGGCTTCGGCTCTTTGATGAAGCTGGTCCCTTGATTTAAGCAGGCCCCCTTGATTAAGGAGGCCTATGATGAGTGGGCACCTGATGAAGCGTGAAAGTCAGTTGACGGATTAGCGCCGGGCCGTCCGTTATTCCATATTTCGTGCGCCGGAGTTGAACTCCCGCTGTGCTAACACAACCGATTCGATCACGATGGCCACCGATTCTGACAACGCCCGCGACGTCGTAATTGTCGACGGATGCCGAACCCCCTTCCTCCGCTCGGGGACGGCCTTCGCCGATCTGACTGCGTACGATCTCGCACGGATGGCGATACGCGGCGTGCTCAAGCGGACATCGGCCGACGCTGCTTCCATCGGCTACGTCGTCATGGGGTGTGTGATTCAGGATGTAGAGACCTCGAACGTGGCGCGTGAGGCCGCGCTCGCGGCTGGTATTCCGCACTCCGTTCCCGCTCACACCGTCACGCAAGCCTGCATATCGGGCAATCAGGCGATCACCACGGCTGCCGACGCCATCCGTCTCGGACGAATCAACTCGGCGATCGCCGGCGGCACGGAGACGCTGTCCGACATCCCCATCCGCTTCAAAAAGAAAGTCCGCAAAGAGCTTTTCGAAGCGCGCAAATACAAATCGCCCACGGATTATCTGAATGCCGTGCGGCGAATACGGCCGAGTGATCTCCTGCCGGAGGTCCCGTCGATTGCCGAATATTCCACGGGTGAGACGATGGGCGAGAGCGCGGATCGCCTCGCCGCCGCGTGGGGCGTAAGCCGCACCGAACAAGACGCGTATGCCCTTCGTGCTCATCAGTTGGCCGCGCAGGCGCATAAGAACGGCCTGCTTGCCGACGAGATCGTTCCGGCCGTGGTGCCGCCGACGTTCGATCCCATCACGCGTGACAATGGCGTTCGTGCCGATACGTCGCTCGAGAAGTTGGCGGCGTTGAAGCCGGCGTTCGTCAAACCGTATGGCACCGTGACGGCCGGCAACGCGTCCTATTTGACCGACGGCGGATCGGCCGTTCTGCTGATGTCGCGCGAGCAGGCAAACCGCGACGGCTTCAAGCCGAAGGCGGTCATTCGCGATTACCTCTACGTCGCTCAGGATCCAGGAAACGAGCTGCTTCTCGGCCCCGCCTATGCAATCCCCAGACTCCTCGATGCGGCCGGATTATCAATGGCAGATGTCGATGTCTTCGAGCTGCACGAAGCCTTCGCGGGGCAGGTTCTCGCCGTTCAGGCCGCGCTCGAGTCGGACGATTTCGCCAGGGAAAACCTGGGGCGTGAGAAAGCGATCGGCCGCATCCCGGACGACAAGCTGAATACACTTGGCGGATCGCTGTCGCTGGGGCATCCGTTCGGCGCAACCGGTGGCAGACTGGTGACCACGGCGACGAATCGCCTCCTCCTAGAAAACGGCCGTTATGCCGTCGTCGCGGCCTGTGCCGCAGGAGGACTCGGCCACGCCATGCTGCTCGAACGCATCGGCGATTGATCTCATCGATTGAAGACCGCAACGCACATTCCCATGGATAACGAATTTCTATCGGTAGAGCATGATGGCGACATCGCAGTCGTCACGTTGGACCACAAGGGACGGTCGGTCAACACGCTCTCGACGGGCATGCTCGGCGCGCTCGATCACGCAATCGACGAGCTGACACGGCAGCCGGCCGTCCGCGGCATCGTTCTGATCAGTGGCAAATCAAGCGGCTTCGTAGTAGGCGCTGATATCGAAGAGCTGGGCGGGCTTGAGTCTGCGGACGATGCACGGGCGCTCACCCAGCGAGGCCACGCCATGATCCGCAAAGTGCGCTTGATGCGTACACCGGTCGTTGCTGCCATCGATGGGCCGGCGCTCGGCGGGGGGCTTGAGCTTGCGCTTGCCTGCGATTACCGCGTTGCAGCGGAGGGCGGCAGCACGCGCTTCGGTCTGCCGGAAGTGCGGCTCGGGCTGATCCCCGGCGGCGGCGGAACGCAACTCCTGCCTCGCCTCGTTGGCATACGCAATGCGCTCGGATTGATGCTGACGGGCAAGAACACATTCCCGCACCCGGCGCGCAAAATGGGCCTGGTTGACCTTTTGACCCACCGCGAAGGCTTGCGCCGTGCGGCGGTTCGGGCGGCCCGCGATCTCGCCGATGGGAAGCGGAAGGCCGATGACCATAATGCGTCCGTGCAGGACCGCGTGCTCGACAGTAATCGACTCACCCGTAAGCTGATCTTCAGCCAGGCACGCGAGCGCGTGTTAAAGGAAACGCGCGGCAACTTCCCTGCGCCGCTCGCTATGCTCGAGTGCGTGCGAATCGGGTATGACAATGGACTCGAGGCGGGGCTCGAGGCGGAGTCGGAGGCGTTTGCGGAGTTGCTCTTTTCCGATGTCTCTCGTGAGCTGATATTTCTCTTCCACGCGCAGCAGCGTGCCTCAAAGAATCCGTTTACGGCGCCGGATCCTGCTCCGTCTCGGCTGGCCGTCATCGGTGGAGGCCTCATGGGCGGAGGTATCGCAGCGATTAGCGCGGAGAATGGAATGGATGTTACCGTGAAGGACGTCTCGCTCGAAGCCGCGACTTCAGCGACGCGAATCACGCACGCCTACACGTCGCGAAAGCTGAAGAAGCATGCGATCTCGAGCTTCGACCGCGACCGCATCGTGTCGAGAGTCGTGCCGATCGATTCGTACGCCGAGATTGCCGATCCGGAAATCGTCATCGAAGCCGTTCCGGAAGATCTCACCATCAAACAAGAGGTGATTCGGGAGGTCGAGGCTGTTGTTGGTGATGACTGCGTGATCGCGAGCAACACGTCATCCATCCCCATCGAATCGATTGCGGAAGGGAGCGCAAAGCCGGAGCGGATCGTCGGCATGCACTACTTCTCGCCGGTGCCGCAGATGCCATTGATGGAGGTCATCCGAACCCCGCGCAACACCGACGACGTCATAGGAAAAGCGTTCAGCGTGGGGCTGCGTCAGAAGAAGACCGTGATCGTCGTAAATGACGGCCCTGGCTTTTACACCACGCGCATCCTGGCCATCTACATGAACGAAGCGCTGAATATCCTGTCGGAGGGAGCGCGCGTCGAGGACGTCGATCGAGCGATGAAAGATTTCGGCTTCCCGATGGGGCCGTTCGAGCTGTTTGATCTTGTGGGGATTGACGTGGCCGCGAAGATTTCGGAGGTGTTGAGCGATCATTTCTCGGCACGCGGCCTCGAGCCGAATCCGCGCTCGGGCCGGATGTCCGCTGCCGGACTGAAAGGTCAGAAGACGAAGTCGGGCTTTTATCTTTATGACGGCGACTCGCCTGACAACCTGAAAAAAGGCAAAGTGAACGTGAACGCCTATGCGTACTTCCGCGGGGATGAGCGGCAAGACGTCGAAGCGGACGATGTTCAGGGGCGGCTCTCGCTCGTCCTCGTTAACGAGGCCATCCGTTGCCTCGAGGAAGGAATTCTGAACTCGGCCGAAGACGGTGATGTCGGCGCGGTGTTCGGGCTTGGCTTTCCGCCGTTCCTCGGCGGGCCGTTTCGGTACGCAGACGCACTGTCTGCAGACACGCTCGTCAGCCGTCTTGAAAGTCTTCGGGATCGGTACGGGCCGCAGTTCGAGCCGGCCATGCGCTTACGCGAACTTGCCGCAGACGATGGCCGCTTTTACGACTGATTTTCCTGGGCGCGAACAGTCAGGACGGCGCCTTCAGCCGTGCGGATCACCTGCTCGGCCACGCTGCCGAGTAGCCAGCGTTCGAAGCCGGAACGACCGTGGCTCGACACCACGATGAGGTCGGCGTCGATCTCTTCGGCATACGAGGTAATGACCGACGGCGCGTATCCCGTGCGCACCACGACGCGGTAGGTGCCGCCTTCGCCGATCTGGCCGCTCACCATTGACTCCATCTCGGCGCGCGCGTTCTTCTCGATCTCGGCGCTGAGTTCGTGGTACGACGGATACTCGAGTCCGTACACCCCCGGTGGAACGACTTCCTCAACGGCGTGAATCAGGTGGTACTCCCCTTCATCCACCGCGATACGACGGGCCGCCCTGAGCGTGCGTGCACCGAACTCCGAGAAATCAATCGGGACGACGATCCGTCGTGGGGTACGCGGCGCCGGCAGTTCATCATCGAACCGAATCGTATAAACGTGGCACGGAGCCGCTCGGATGATCTCTTCAGCGACGCTTCCCAGAAACATCCGCCGAACCCCACGCCGTCCGTGCGTACTGATAACGATCAGGTCGATCCCCACTTCCTCCGCATAATCGCAAACGACCGGTGCGGCCGCCTCGCCCCGCCTGACGTCAACCTTGATCACAGACGGTCCGTCGATATCGGCACGAATCGACGCGATCCGCGCTTCGATTTCTTGCTGTGCTCGGAGTAACTCGTCCTCGTCCTCGCCTTCGTCCTCCACCACATGAAGCACGTAGAGATCGGCGCCGTACAGTTTAGCCATGAACACGGCATGGCTCATGGCCGCATCTGCGCGAGACGAAAGGTCGGTCGGGAAAAGCAGTCGGCTCAGGCTGGGCATGGCTACTCGCTGTCAGTGATTGAGGGGTGCATGCTGATATAATGACAACGGGGAACGCCTCATTCAACAAGCATTCCCCGTTAGGCAGGCTCCTCTGGCAAGAGTCGCAAGATTATCGCACGTGCTGCTACATACGCATGCCGGCCTGGCCCGTTACCGCTGCTGATCCGCCGCCAGAATCTCATCCGACGTCAAGAAGCGAGCGCCGTGGTCACGCATCTGGCGCATGGCGTAATCGAGCGAGCCGTTCGTGTCGATGGCCCGCGTGGCATCTTCAATGACGAACACTTCGAACCCCTGCCGCTGCCCGTCGACCGCCGACCAGTGAACGCAAAAGTCTTTCGCAAGACCGGTCAGGTAAATCTGACTGATGCCGCGTTCGCGCAGGTATCCCGTAAGCCCTGTAGGCGTTTGATGGTCGTTTTCGTAGAACGCGGAGTACGAGTCGACGTCCTTCCGGAATCCCTTGCGGATGATGAGCTGCGCTTTCTCCGCCCGCAACTCAGGATGAAACTCAGCGCCCTCCGTACCCTGCACGCAGTGGTCCGGCCACAGCACCTGCCGCCCGTACGGCATCTCAATTACATCATACGGATCATGGCCTTCATGGCTCGACGCGAACGACTGATGGCCCGCCGTATGCCAGTCTTGTGTGAGGATGACCCTGTCGAACGTGTCTGCAAGCCGGTTCACCACCGGCACGATGGCGTCACCGTCGGGCACTGCAAGCCTGCCGCCGGGCAGAAAGTCATTTTGAACATCGATTATCAGTAACGCTCTCATCGATACGATGCCGGGAGTCAATTAATACGTCGTGCGAAAACACCCAAGGTAGGCTTTATCGCCAAGCTGTTCCTGCGAGGAATTGGTAAGACCTTTTGGAAAAGCCACCCATTCGCCATCCTGATTCTCATTTACACGGCCGCCGGCGTACGTCAGCGGCCGTCCAGGCGCGCTGAGCCTGCATCCATCGCTCCCCAAAAACATCGACGAATTCGACGCGCTCCGGACCGGCAACCTCCGAACTATTCAAATGTCCCTTTGTATATTCGCACCCTTCAAATACACGTTCGTTGCAATCGGCGCAGGCGCGTCACCATTTTCATCACGCTGCTGTCCCAGTAGCGGCAGGAGGTTCAGGTAATGGGTATGATGAATAAGCTCCGGGAGAATACCGGAGTTGTCTTATGGATTCTCGTCATCGCGTTCGGGGTTATCTGGGTTCTGCAAGACTCGGGTGGACTGGATAACATTGGGATGGGTGGCGGCGCTAACGTCGCTACCGTAAACGGCGACGCAATCAGTATCGAGGAGTACAACCGCGCCATCGACGGTCAGGTACAGGCGTTCCAGCAGCAGACCGGCGAAAGCATGCCGCCGCAGATGCTTGAGCGTGAGCGCGAGCGTGTATTCGATGCGCTTGTTGACGACCGCCTCGCCGTGCAGGAGATGAACCGCCTGGGCATCACGGTGACGGATGACGAGGTTTATGAGCTGATCCGCGGAGAGAACCCGCATCCGCTCATCCTCTCCTATTTCGGCGACGGGCAAGGCAACATTAATGAGGCGCTGCTCGAGAGCTTTATCAATAATCCTGAGGCGCGGCAGGACTGGATTCAGATTGAGGATTTCCTGCGCCAGGAGCGGCGGCGTGAGAAGCTGCAGCTTCTCGTGATGTCGAGCGTGCGCGTGAGCGAGCCGGACGTACGTGCCGAGTATGATCGCCAGAATCGGCGCGCGTCGGCGCGGTGGGTGGCGGTGCGATATGCCGACATCCCGGCCGAAGAAGTCGAGTTGACCGACCGCGACGTGCGGCGTTTCTACGACCAGAACCGGTCTGACTACCGGCGCGAGCGCACCTATACGCTCGACTATGTGATGCTCAGCAAGTCGCCCGCTGAGGAGGACTCGCTCCTGCTTATGAACGAGATGAACCGCCTCCGTCAGGAGTTTGCTCAGGCCGAGGATGATTCGCTCTTCCTCGTTCGGCAGGGTTCGACGCGGCCGTACACGGTCGACTGGTTCTCGGCTGACGACCTCGCTCCAGAGCTTGCCTCGGCGGTGTATGAGAATCCCGTGGCAGGCCGCCTCGTCGGGCCGGTCTTTGCCGGTGGAAGTGTGCACCTGGCCAAGATCCAGGATGTCCGCCCGGCCTCCGAAGAAATGATCCGAGCACGCCACATCCTGCTTCGTTCGAGCAGCGAAGACGTCGAGGTTGAATCGCGTCTGGCCGACATCCGCCGGCAAATCGAAGGCGGCGCCGACTTCGCGTCTATGGCACGCCAGCACTCGGAAGACAACACGGCGTCTATCGGCGGTGATCTCGGCTGGTTTGGCCAGGGCCGTATGGTAGAACCGTTTGAGAACGCGGCCTTTGGTGCATCGACCGGTCAGGTTGTTGGCCCGGTGCGGACGTCATTCGGATACCACCTGATCGAGGTGACGGACCGTGCCGAGCACGAACTACAGATCGTCGATTTTGCGCAGCCCGTCGTGGCCGACATCGGCACGCTTTCACAACTTCAGGAGCGCCTCGAAGACTTGCGGTTCTACGCCGATGAGTCGGGCGATTTTCAGGAAGAGGCCGAGCGTCTGAACATGACCGTCGAGACGGTTCAGGTTGAGGAAGATCAGGACGTGATTCCGGTGATTGGACAGAGCCGGACGCTCCAGCAGTTCCTCTCGAGCGCGAGCCGCCGCAACATCAGTGAAGTGATCGAGCTGGATGATGCGTTCATGGTGGCGTACGTGCGCGAAATCCAGCGGGCAGGCTATCGGCCATTTGAGGAGGTTGTTGAAGAAGTGCGTCCGCGTGCGCTACGTGAGGTACGCCAGGAGCGGGCGGTTGCTCGACTCTCGGAAGCCGCTCAAGAAGGTGGCGATTTAAGCGCCATCTCCGGACGTCTCGGATCGCAGGTTCGCTCGGCTGATGACATCACGTTTGCCGGACAGGTCGTGCCCGGTCTGGGCCGCGAGCCGCGCTTCGTGGGCACCGTGTTCGGGCTTCCCGAGGGCGCGCGCTCCACTGTCGTCGCCGGCGAAAACGCCGCGTTCATCGTTGAAGTCGACGCCATCCATGAGCCGCCGGCGATGACGGACTCGCAGCGGCAGAACCTCGAGCGCCAACTGCTCACGCAGCGGCGGAGCCAGACGCTGAATGAATGGTTCTCGGCGCTCCGCGATGAGGCGAACATCCGCGACTACCGGTCGCAGGTCTTCCAGTTTTAGGAAGCGCGACTAAGGCGTACTACATGTACATTGTTAGAGCGCTGACGACGTAGTACAAGGAGCAGGTCGATTATTTCGCGGCCTGCCAGACAAAGGGCGACCCGGACAAGCGAAAGGGCGGTGCCATACAGGCATCGCCTTTTTGTTATGTGTGATTTAATTGATGATGGAAGCAGCCGCGTCAGGCGGAGGCGCCAACCGTGGCACGGGCCCGCCCTCGGTCGGTCCATCCCTATAAACAGCGGGCTTTCGAAGAACCGACAACGCCTATAAAAGAGTGATCCCGGGCGGTGCCACACAGACCGCTCCGGGATCGAGGTCGTCAGTAAGTCCGGTGGCCCGATCCGGCTGGTTGACGACCATTCGTTGGGGCGCCCTGAACCGGACGCCTTCGAATCGCAATGAAGATGGCGACTCCGGCGCGGCACCACACTACCGTGCCGGAGTCATGGTCGT
>CAZRTY010000010.1:19236-22912 GCA_964603055.1 uncultured Rhodothermales bacterium
AAGATGGCGACTCCGGCGCGGCACCACACTACCGTGCCGGAGTCATGGTCGTCGATGGAGTCCGGTGGCCCGATCCGGCTAATTGACGACCAAGTAAGTTTCTGCCTTACGTAAATCTGTTCGACGCAATCACCTCATTAAGCGGGCGCCGTGGCGTGGCTCGGAGGCGTCCGCCATAACCCATGCGCAAAATGATGTGGGGATGACCGTTTTCGAGGCCAACAGCGCGCGCTACTTCGGGGCGAAGGTCAGCGAGCTGCACGGGTGCGTTCAGGAATGACGCCGACAGCCCGGCCGAGGTGGCTTCGAGCAAGACACGCTCCAGCGCTTGTCCGGCATCCAGCCACGCGGCTGCAGAATCTGACTTTGTGCTGAGAACGAACAGCGCCGGCGCGTCGCTTACGGCGCGGCGCAGCCGTTCGGCCCGGTCATCACCCCAGTCGAGCGCGCGCATGATGATCGGCTCGGCGTAGGAGCCCAGGCCGTTACGGCTGTGCTGCCGGCCGGGGATGCCATCGTGACTCTGACTTCGGTTGGGATGGATCCAGGCCGTGACCTCCCGTAGATATCGTTTATCACCTCCTTGTCTGACGATGGCCCATGCTACAAGCTCACCAAGCGCATCGCGCTTCGGACTGTCATCGATGGGCAGCAACGCGGCACCCTCCTCTTCTGCCGCCTTCCGTAGCCGACCGATGACCTCCGGCGCCACGACTCGATCTTCCATCTCAAGCCGATTCGTGCGGCGCTTGCGGATGCCGTCAAACAAACGAATCGTTTCGTCAGATGGATTAGAAGGCTGCCCAAATCGGGCGAACGCAAGCAGGTCCGGATCGGTCATGTCCGGAAAGGTCTTCACAACAGGCTCGAAGCCGAACCGCGCAATCGCCACGCGCAGGTTATACAACGCAGCACCGCAACTAATGAGCATCTCACGATCGTCCGGGTCGATGACGGCCAGCCCACGGCGTCGGTCGGCATAAAGCGCAATCTCACCGCCCGAGATGTTGAAGAGCCACGGCTGCGAGTTGTAGTTCGACGGTGCGAGGATGGCATAACCAAGGACGAAGCGCAGCTTCTCCTCGAGCGTCCCCTCGTGGGGGAAGCAGTCTTCGGAGACCGTCCAAGGGTCTTCTCGCTCCAGCTTCCTTTGTGCGTCGCTCGTGGTCATGCGGATACCGGGCTTCTGCCCTCGCGCTGTGCGCCCTCATTCCTGCGCTTGATGACGGGGACGTGCAGCCAGGAACCGCTTCGGATAGGATGCCCCACTGACTCACCATCCCGAAGCAACTCAATAAGTTCGCGCCCCACTAGCGATGCCCGTTTCTCCCGCCGTTCGTACATCAAGACGTAGTGTCGATCGATCTTCGATTTTTCCCTCAGCATCTCTCCCTCACCTCTTTGTTCGAGATCAGAATAGGAGGTGCGAATGGACGGAGATGTCGGGCGGGTGCTCTAACGAGCGTAGGGTGCCGCCGTTAGATCATGCCGGGCGATTACCTACACGGTAGCCTCAGTGTGCTTCCCGATCGTGATCGGCGATGATCATGATCGGGCGGCCGGCCGACCTCGCGACGCGCTCCGTGATCACCGACAGCATGAACCGGCGGATAGCAGAATCCTCGTGACGAGGCAACATGACGAGCGACGCATCAACTTCCTCAGCGATGTTCTCGATCAGCCGAAGTGCAATGCCTTCGGCGACAATCGATCGGACGGTTATACCTGCGTCGTCGAAGCGAGCACGGACTTCGGCGGCCTCTTCTTCAATATGTCGATCCTCTTTCGGCAGAAACCGCGACAAGGTCTCCGCAGCCGTCAGGAGTGAAGGCAGCGGAAGGTGTTCGGGGATATGAAGCAGATGGACCTCGCTCTGCGCCCGGGATGCGATCTCGATCGCCTGGTCGATTTGTCCATCATCCGCCGGGCTTTCTACCGGCACGAGGATGTGTTTGAACGACGCGTCGTGCTGGGGTGCGGATTCGTCCGCATTGACGAGGATCAACGTGCGGTCTGACGTGCGGAGTAGTTCGTCCGAGACGCTACCCACCAGATACCGCCGCACGCCAACGTCGTGCGTTCCTACGACAATGAAGTCGGCCTCGACCGTACGTGCTTCGGCGAGAATGGTCGGCGCAACGGCGAGCGAATGCACGCAGCGAGCCTGAGTACTAACGCCGGCCTGCGCAAGGTCATCACGGAGTGATTGCAGCCCGCTCCGGATGCTCTCCCGCGACGGAATAAGCCCTGTGTCGTCCTCAGGCTCACTTTCTTCGCCATCGGGTGGATGGACCGCGTCCACATAGAGCACCGTAACCTCCGCCCCCATCGCCGCTGCGAACGCTTTCGCAAACGCGACGACGCTGCGCACGCTTCTTGCGAAATCGAGCGCGAGTAAAATCCGGAAGGGACTCGTCTCGTCCCTCATATCAGTACCCGAAGGTGGACGTATTACAACCTGTGCGGCTCCGGACTAAGCAGCGT
The DNA here is from genome assembly GCA_964603055.1 of uncultured Rhodothermales bacterium. Lineage (GTDB taxonomy): Bacteria > Bacteroidota > Rhodothermia > Rhodothermales > CAZKDQ01 > CAZRTY01. Next base: position 21,721 of record CAZRTY010000010.1, read on the forward strand.
TTTAAGCCGGAGAATCGGCAACGCAGCCGATCGAATCAGACGGTCACTCACACTGCCGAGGAAGAAGCGACCGAGGCCGGTGTTGCCATGCGTTGATATGACGAGCAACGACGCATCGATCTCGTCCGCATATTGCAGCACCTGATCCGTGACGTGGCCATAGCGTACTTCAACCCGTGTATCAACGTCAAGATCGTCGATAAATGAGTTGAGAAGTGCGAGCTCTCGCCTGGCGGGCTCGATCAAATCATCGGTGTTCTTGAAGTGCAGTTCGATGCTCGCTCTATAAACTGACGGAAAAACCGGCACCTCGACTACGTGGAGCACATCGATCGAACCGCCGACGGCGTGCGCAAGCCGGCGAGCATAGGCGAGTGCGAGGCGGGAGTGCTCGGAGAAATCCACAGGCACGAGCACGCGTGCCCGCAGATCTTCAGCCTCCGACGTCGGATCCTCCGGGCACAATAACACGGGCCGGAGCGCCCGCCGAGCGACTTCCATTCCGACGCTTCCCGCCATCATTCGCCGGAATCCGCGTCGGCCGTGCGTACCGAGAACAATCAGATGGGGGTCGGTGGCATCGGCGTATCGAAGGATCTCCGCGGCCACGTCTGTGCCCGAGAGGCTTTGGCTCACGACGTTCAAGTCATGCACCGAGGCCGCTCGGCTGCGCAGATTGCGCACGACCTCGGCGTTGATCCGCTCCCTAAACGCATCCTCATCGACACGACTTGCGAGCGCTCCACGGATCGGATCGTCGCCCAACTGTTCGACGACGTTGATCAGGTGGAGCTCGGCACCATAGCGCCGGGCGATCTCAACCGCCCGTTTAAAGGCCGTACCGGCGCTTGGTGAGAAGTCAGTCGGATGGAGGACGCGTTTTATGTCCATCGACGAGTGCGTGTCAGCTGGCGGACTGAAGGTGGAACCTCACGGGGATGGCGTAAGATACGCGAACCGATCGTCCGCGTTGCTTGCCAGGCTTAAAGCGGAGTTGAGTCACGGCCTTCAGCGCCGCTTCATCGAGAAGGTTACCGGCTGAGCGCACAATCTGCGGGCTGCTTACACCGCCGTCGGGTTCAACCACCACCTGCACAACTACGAGTCCTTCGACCCCCGCCTGCTGCGCGAGCCTCGGATATTCCACCAGTTCATTCAGCCGGGCCACGCCGCCGATGATCTCGGGCATCTC
>CAZRTY010000011.1:0-5083 GCA_964603055.1 uncultured Rhodothermales bacterium
ATGTTCGTCTACAACGATCAGGCGGCGTACGGATTCATCAAGCGAGTGCAGGAAGCCGGCATCAGGATACCTGAGGATCTGGCCATCGTCGGGTTCGACGGCATCGAGCGGAACGAGTTTTTCGACGGCGTGCTGACGACCATCCGCCAGCCGATGGCCGAGATCGGCCGCCTTGCCGTGCGCGTGATCGAGAAGCTGATCGACGGGCGCCCTGCGCCGACACGCACGATGATCGATCCAAGGCTATCCATTGGTACAACAACCGTAGTTCCGCCAGGCGGCTTATGAACGGTTATCCAACTCCAAATCGCGCGGGACGGCACCTCTGTCGCGCAACACAATTGCGAAGTCAACGCCAACGTCTCATGAGTATCATCACACGAGCCCGAATTGCGACGGTCGTCGCGGTGCTCAGCATCGGCTTGCTGGTGTCCTTTAACAGCGCGGCGGCGCAGGGAACGTCTGGCACGATTGCCGGGCAGATCATCGAGGCGGCAACGGGCGAGCCGTTGATCGGCGCGCAGGTCGTACTCGACGGGACCACTAGCGGCGCCGCAAGCGATGTTGACGGTTACTACCGGATCATCAACGTGTCGCCAGGTACGCATACGCTTCGCGTGTCGTACCTCGGTTTCCAGACAATCGTACGCCAGGGCGTGGAGGTCTCCATCGGTCTTACGACGCGCGAGGATTTCGAGATGAACGAGGCGGCGATCGAAGGGGAGGAGGTCGTAGTAGTGGCCGAACGGCCCTTGATTCAGCGAGACCAGACATCGTCGACCCAGTCCTTCAGCGCCGAAGAGATACAGGGGATGCCCATCGAGAGCATGGGGGACCTGATGGAGATGCAGGCCGGCATCTCCATCGTTGAGCCGACGCAGCGGCCCGCCGCCGTTGAGGATACGCCCGGAGACGGTCTGCACATCCGCGGCGGGCGCGAGAACGAGACCGCCTTCCTGATCGACGGGGTCCGTGTAGACAACCCGCTATGGGGCGGGGCGCTCTATTCGCAGAACAACTTTGGAAGCGCTATCGACGAAATGATGACGGTGCTTGGCACCTTCAATGCCGAGTACGGCGGGCGGATGTCGGGCGTTATCAACATGGTGGCCACCGAGGGCCGAAGCGATCTCCGTGGCGAGGCACGAATCGTCACGGACAATTTCGGCGTCTCGCAGTGGGATCGGAATACCTTCCAGGGCGAGGGCATGATCTCGGGCCCCGTGCCCGGCATCGATCGGCTCCGCTTTGCCGCGAGTCTCCAGGCGCGCACCACCGATGGTCGCTTTCAGGCATATGAGGTTCCGTACTGGACTGACATGAAGGGCCAGGTGCCCATTCTCGACGAAGACGGAAACGAGCTCGGCACGGCACGATCGGCCGACTGGAAAGACGAGCTTCACTCCCTCGTCAAACTTACCTGGCTGGCACGCCCCGGCATGAAGCTCAACGCCAGCTACCTCCGCAGCCAGGTGCAGGATCAGCGCTACCGCCACCGGTATCGCTACGTGCCGGCGGGGATGCCGTGGCGAGATCAACTCGCTGAAGGCCTTATCCTGAAACTGACCCATCAGGTCAACTCCACGACGTTCTACGAGGCTTTTGCCTCGGCGCAGCGCATCGACTTCTGGAGTGGCGTGCACAAGACGCGCGAGCAGCGGATTCAGCTCGGCTCGCGTAACGCGGATGAGATTTACGGTTTCGAGTACTCCGGCGGCGATCAGTCCTACCGAGCAGACTCATCACGCACCTACCAGATCGGCGTCAACGTAACCAGTCAGGTGGCGAGGCAGCATCAGGTCAAGGCCGGGTTCGACTATCGCTACCTCGACCTCTTTCACCGTTGGGAGACGGCTTGGACGACGCCCGTCTATACGATCGTCACGGGTGTGGACGAGAACGGCGATCCGATCATGGCGACCTATGCCAACCACCGGTCTTACGTGCAGGTCCAGCCGAAAGAGATGGCGGCCTTCATCCAGGACAAGATGGAGTTCGAGTCGATCGGGATGGTCGTCAACCTCGGGCTGCGATGGGAACGCTGGGATATGCCGCTGATGGGTCTCGAGGATCCGTCGCAGCCTCTCCTGTCGGACCTCAAGCCCTCGACGCCGAAGATGCGGTTCAGCCCGCGGCTTGGCGTCTCTTATCCGGTGTCTGAGCGCGCGGCCTTCCATTTTGCCTACGGCCACTTTTATCAGTACCCGAACTATGTCGACATGATGTCGAACATCAACCAGCGAGGGCCGCACCCCGAGCGCCCGAACCTGGAGGATATCGGCATCGCCATCTTCAATGCCGAGATGGAGCCCGAGAAGTCGACCACGTACGAAGCCGGCCTGCAGTACGGCCTGGGCCCGGATACACGTCTGAACCTGACTACCTACTACCGGACGCTCGCCGACCTGATCGGTGTGACCTGGATTGAGGATGCCGGCTATGTGATGTATGAGAACCGTGATTACGGCAACTCGAAGGGCCTCGAGGTTTCGCTCACGCACCGGATAGCGCGGCGACTGACGGCAAGGCTGAACTACACACTCTCGCAGACGCTCATCAGTTCGTCGAGTCCGGTGGTGGCGGCGCAGACGATCGGTTCATCGCCGCTCGCCGTGCGCACACAGCTTGCAGACTGGGATCGTCCGCACGACCTGGCAGGGCACGTTTCCGTCCGATTCGGCAACGGTTACCGTCTCAGCGCCAATGGCCAGATTCGCTCGGGGCGGCCCTACACCGTGCTTGCCGAGCGACCGAATACCGAGCGCATGCCCACGTTCATGAACGCCAACCTGCGTGCAAGCCGCGACTTCGAATGGGGCGGCCTCGATCATCGCATTCAAGTGCAGATGTACAACGTCTTCGATCGCCAGAATATCTACTGGGTCTACCCGGTGACGGGGAGGTGGGATGACGACGGCGACCCGGGCACGCCCTACGCCAGCACGGCCAACCCCACTAGACTTTCGGACGGTCGACGCGTCCGTATTGGTTACAGCATCTCGTTCTGATATCTCGATATGACTGACATGCAACGCCCAACGGCAATTCGTACGACGCGCCCGTGGCGCAGTCACCTCGGGCAGAGCCTGAAAATGGTGATGGTTCTGGCGGCTATCGGCGCGTTCATCACGCACGATGCGATGGCACAACCGGAGCGCCGTGAGTACGAGCGCTGGGGCCAGATCGGGGTTGGACGCGTCGTCACAACGATGTCGAACACGAACGTGATCGGCGCGGGACGGATTTCCTACCCCGAGCTCGCGCGCTTCCCAGCGTTTGAGTATCCCTTTAACCCCGATCCCGACGGGCGACACATCTATTACGGTAACATGGTGTCCTTCCATGTGGGCGGGTTGTCGATGGATCGCGGGCCGCAGTGGTCGCACAACGACCCTAACCGTCACATGGCGGAGAGCGGTGATCAGAACCATTACCGGTTCTATCAGGGCTTCCATTTCGAGGGATTTCCGGACTACATCGGTGCATCGCAGACATCTCCCGTGGCCGTGAGCAACGATGAAGCGGGCTGGCCGGCGGGCGGGTGGCCGTCGACCTATCCCGCCGCCGACCCGTTCCTTCGGAACAACTACCCGAACTATCCCACGGCCTACTCCTCGGGCCTTGCGTCGCCGCCGCGGCTACATCTCGACCCGAGGACGGGCTTCCCCGGCGCGGGTCCTAACCGCTACTCGCCACCTGGAATGTACGCTGAGGGCGAGGTCGTGGCCGACCAGGAGAGCTTTACCGTCAGCTTTTCCCGCAACCGTCAGGATGATGCCGACGACGGTAAGCTGATGATTTACACATCGCTCCGCGGTATGAGCTGGCAGAGTGAGCTCGCCCAGGACATCCTGTTCTGGCAGTTCACCGTGACTAACGTCGGGACGGAGCCCATCTACGATACCTACGTGGGCATGAAGGCCAACTTCGACTTCCCCTGGGCCACACATTCGGCCTATAACACGTACTCGCGGTCTGAGTCTTTTGCCCTTGATCCATATATGGACGACCCCGAGACCGGCGAGCCGCTCTTCATCGGCTATGCATGGGATGGCGATGGCAGTGTGGAAGGTGCGCAGCGATGCGTGCCGTTCGAGCCGGCGAAGCTCACCGATGAGACGCCTGTCGACCGCGTGTCGATGGTCGGCGTCACCTTCCTCCAGTCGCCCGCTGATTCGCTGACCGGACAAGACCACGGTATCTCGACGTGGAAGGCGTTCAACTACGGTGTGCGTAACGTGCCGTCCGGCGTGGGTAACACGCGCGCGCGCTTCTACCGGCTGAACATACTTAACGAGAACAGTCCGGCCGACCGCGACGGCGACGGCATCGACGACTGGACGTGGGAGAATCCATACCCCTGCGGGATGGAGGAGACCTACAACTATGGCGACCGGAGTGCCATGGTGCTGAATGCCGGCCCGTTCACACTCTTGCCGGGCGAGACCGATACGCTCGTTGTGGCCACGATGATGGGCTACAGCCGCAGCGAGCTGTTCGCGAATGCCCGCATGGCACATCAGATCTTCACGTCGGGCTGGATTGTGCCCGAGGCCCCGCTGCAGCCGGCCGTCGACATCGAGGAGAATAGCGGCGAGATCGTCCTACGCTGGGGCCGCATTAGCGAGAACGACTCGCTCAATACGTTGCTGGGCCGTCAGGAGTTTGAAGGCTACAAGATCTACCGAAGTACCGACGGCGGCCTGACCTGGGGCAACCGCGCCATCACCGATGCGTCGGGCAACGTGATTGACTACGTGCCGGTGGCACAATACGACCTCGACAACGGCGTCGTCGGTCCGTCACCCGCCATGCCGACGTTCAACCGCGGCACCGATACCGGCTTCGGCGCGATCTTCCACCCGACGGATGAGATTGTCGACGTCGATGTCGCACGGCTTGGCGCCTCCGTCGCGGACACGCTCACCTACCGGTTCGTCGACACCGACGTTGTCAACGGGTTTTCGTATCGCTATGCGGTGGTTGCCTACGGACGCGGCGACGAAGACCTGGACGGGATGAGGCCGCTGCAGAACTCGCGTACATCGGGGCGCAACGTCGGTACGGCGATCCCACATGCGAG
>CAZRTY010000011.1:5183-9830 GCA_964603055.1 uncultured Rhodothermales bacterium
TGCGGTCGCGCGACAACACGGAGGTGGCGCCCGGTCTGTACATGTACCACGTGCAATCCGATCTCGGCGTTGCCACGGGCAAAATGGTGATCATAAAATGAGTTGTACTTCAGACATGAAGAGAATCACCCGCCGGCGTGGCCGGCGCTCGAGCATGCCGCTGATTCTGTTGGTGATGACCGGACTGGTGATCGGATTCGGTGCGCCGCCGCAAGGTGCATTTGCCCAGGGCTCAGACCCGAACCAGCTTGGCACCTCTACGGCCAACTTCTTGAAGATCGGCGTCGGCGCTCGCGCAACCTCGATGGGCAATGCCTTTGTGGCCATAGCCGACGACGCCACAACGTTGTACTGGAACCCTGCCGGCATCGGCATGATGGACGGCCCGGAGGTCACGATGACCGTGACCAACTGGCTGCTCGATACCCGGCTGTACTTCTTCGGAGGTACGCTCGACCTCGGCAACATGGGCGTGCTCGGCCTGAGCATCAACCATTTCCATTCCGGTGATATCCAAGAGACGACCGTGTACGAGCCCGACGGCACCGGTCGGATCTTCAGCGCCTCGAACATGGCCGTCGGACTGACCTACGCGCGCAGACTGAGCAACCGCTTCAGCGCCGGCGTCACGGTCAAGTACGTCACCGAGACGCTCGACCGCACGAATTCGAGTGCCATCGCCATCGATGTCGGCAGTCTCTTTGTGACCGACTTCCTGAACAACATGCGCATCGGCTTCAACTTGTCGAACCTCGGCAGTCAGATGCGGCTCAGCGGTTCGGATCTGCTCGTGCAGGTGCCGGGGGAGTCGGGCAACTACGTCCCGGCCGACCTCACCACCGAGGCGTGGGACCTCCCGCTGTTGTTCCGCTTCGGCGTCGCCACCGAGGTGTTCGACAACGAGATGCAGCGCCTGACCGTGTCGACCGAGCTCCTCGACAGCCGCGACCACCAGTACCGGGTGCATACGGGCGGCGAGTGGGGCTTCCGCGAGATGCTCTTCCTGCGCGGCGGCTACAAGTTCAACTATGCCGATAGCGGCATCAGCCTCGGGGCCGGTGTGCAGGTGCCTGATATCGAGGGCATCGGCCTCCGCATCGATTATGCCTTCGAATCACTCGAATTCCTTGAGGACGTTCAGCGGATCTCGCTGCGGCTCATTTACTGATCCCGTCCGGAGTAAGAAATGCGATTTCTGACGATAGTCATCCTGATGTCCTTTGTGTTCGCGGGCTGCGCGGATCGCATCGTTACAGACAGCGACTACGAAGTTCCGAAGTACGACCGGCCGTCGGTCGAGCACATAAGTCCGCGAAACGGATCCATCAATGCACCGGTCGAAACGTCCGTCTCGATCTGGTTCGACATGTTGATGGATGAGGAGTCGGTGCGGTCTCTCGTCACGATCTGGCGGGATGTGCCGACGGTCGACATCCGGGCGTTCACTGGCACGGCCGATTTGCTGTATACCTCGCGGGATAGCGGCGGCGTGTACCGCAGCACCGACGGCGGCACATCGTGGCGATGGATGTCTGAAGGGATGCCCCGCTTCAACGCGACAGACCTCGCGACGTCCGCCAGCGGTATCCTCGCCGTAGCCGACGGCACCGTCTGGCGCTCGACCGATGAAGGGGCATCATTCTCAACCTACGATTCAGGCCTTAGCGGTTCCGGCGCGCGTTCGCTGGCGGTGGCGCCCAGCAATCCGGCAGTCGTCTATCTGACAACAGACGCCGACGGCGTCTATCGTAGTGCGGATGGCGGCGCCACCTGGGAAATGCGCAGTAACGGACTGCGGGCCGGGCGGCCGACCGTGGCCGCAGCGGTACACCCCACCAATCCCGATATCGTTGCCGTTACCACGGATGTCGACTTCGTCTACATGACAGACGACGGAGGCGACACATGGGTACGCACGCGCAACGGCCTGACCGACCGCCACTTCGTTGACGTCGCGATCTCGGCATCCAATCCGAACATCATTTATGTGATGTCGGATGGCGGTGCGGTCTATCGCAGCGATGACGGCGGTGAGTACTGGACGGCCGCCGAGCCAGAGACGGTTGGTGAGGCCGGGTTCGCGCTCGCCGTTAGTGATGACGATGCGAACCGTGTGGTCGCGGCGTCGAGTGAAGGCGTCTTCGCGACGTCCGACGGGGGCCAGAGCTGGACGCCGATTCCCATCCTGACGCACGACGAAGACGCCGTCGAAATGGCGTACGTCACTGAAGTCATGATGCTTTCCGACGGGACGATCTTCGCGGGCTCCGATGCGGGCATTCTGCGCGGCGGCATGAACGCGCTCATTCATGAAGACCACGTCATCAACGACAATCTGCTCATCGATGGCTCGATGTCGTTCGAAGTCTGGCGAGACACCACCATGATGGTTGAGTTGCGCGATCATCATAATCCGCTAAGCGCAGACACCACCTTCATCAGCCCCTATATCAACGAGCGCGCGCTTGCCGCGTGGTTTGCGAACGGCAAGAAGGGAGATCCCCCTGTCGAAGCATATCCGGACGCCACTCGAATGACGTTCACGCCAGACCGCCCTTTGCCGAGCGGAGCCTCGTTCCGTGTGCGTGTGCCGGGAACGTTCGAAGAAGATTTGCACGAGCTCGTAGGCACCCGCGGTGTGGAGGATATCCACGGCAACTCGAAGGAAACCCATTACGACGCCAGCTTCCATACAGCGCCCTGATGCACCGACACTTTAAATACCGAATCGGGACTTGGACAGAGATCAGGTCCTAACAATGAACGAGGTAGTTCCTCGCCTTACATAGATCGCCCTAACCTCAGACCATACCACCACAGTGCAATGAGACTGACAAGGCTACTGCCATCATTATTGCTGCTCGTCGTGATGACGATCGTCACAGCGAATGCGCAAAACGTGATTCGCGTCAGCGAAGGCGTTAATAAAATCGACGATGCCGTATTCGAGGCCGAAGCCGGCGATATCATCGAGCTTACAACCAATGGAGGCCTCTACCTCGAAGAGATCTCCGTAATGATCGACAAGCCCATTACGATCCGTTCGGCCGACAGCCTAACGGTGCTTCCGAACATTTTCTCGGAAGACGGCCGGACCATCTTCGACGTCTCTGACGACCTCACGCTCATCGGCGTGATGCTCGATGGTACGCGCGGCGGCGGCGAGACCGGCGCCGGCATTCGTGCCGCCGACAGTGCACGCGAAGGCTACAGCATCGTCGTCGATAATGCGGTCTTCCGCAACTTCGACAGCGCGATCCGTGGCTCGAATGCACCGTCCGGGCTCGTTAGCATCAGCAATAGCCGGTTCGTCGACATGACGGGCCGCACCATCCGCTTCCGCGACCCCGTTCCGGCGCCCGAGCGCTTCGAGCTCGTTAACTCCACGTTCTGGAATTCGGACGGCGAGTCCGTCTACCCCGACAATAACGTACTCGGGCTCGCGGGCGATGACCCGGAGCTCCTGATCGACCAGGTGACGATCCACAATAGCGGTGGTGACTACGCGATCTACCCACGTGCCTACACGGGTGCAACGATCCAGAACAGCATCGTGTCGAATGACGATGCAGCCGGCCACGGCGCACGCATCTACGGCTCGACGCTGCTGTCAAACTTCCTCTACTTCAACAAGCCTGACGGCATTCGCACGTCGGACGGCGCCTCGTATGATGAGACCCTCGTCCTTGCCGACGTCGACCCGCAGTACCTGGCGCCCGAGCTTGGCAACTTCCGCCTTGCAGAAGGATCGCCCGCGATCGGCTTCGGCACGGATGGACAGCCGCTCGGCGACCCGCGCTGGTGGCCCGACACGGCGCCCTCCATCGATATTGATGGATACTTCGGCGACTGGGCACTGCTACAGCCGATCGAGGACACGGAGCGTCAGGTGGACCCCGCCATCTCCGACACCTTCGAGCTGAAAGCCGTCTGGGCCGCCGGCGATGCGGAGAAGCTGACGCTGCGCATGGACTTCTTCGGCGACGGCAACCCCGCCATCGAGGATGACTCGGGCCCGACGAACGTGAACCAGGGCTGGCACCGCGTACTGATCGAGTCGGCGGACCGTCAACAGCGCTACCGTATCCGGACGTACCACGGAAGCAGCGGCAGTGGCGACCCGATCAGCTTTACGCGTAACCGGGTTCGGCCGGAATTCCGTGGCGATGGTAACGCCGCCAATCGCGGCGAGAGCGATCGCATGGCCGGGATGGTTGCTTGGGCGCCGAACGGTTCGTCCATGGAGATGGCTGTGCCGTGGGACAGCCTCTGGGTGCTCAATCCCGAGGGTGATACGCTTCGCATCGAACACGGCGATGAGATTCGTCTACGCTTCCAGATCGAAGCCGGCGATGCCGGTGTAGGCCGCAACTACATGCCGGCCGGCGATGAGGGCAAGCTCGACGAGAGCGGCGGATTCTACATCCTCGATCCGGCGATGTACATGCTCGAAGTGGGCACGAGTGTCGAGCCTGGATGGGGTGGTGGCGGTGCGCCTGAGCGCTTCGTCCTCCGGCAGAACTACCCGAACCCCTTCACCGCTGCCACCAACATCGAGTTTATCCTCCCGACGGCTTCACATACGCGGATCGCCGTGTATGACATGCTTGGGCGGCGTGTCTCGTTGCTGGTCGACGAGATGCGCGC
>CAZRTY010000011.1:9930-22688 GCA_964603055.1 uncultured Rhodothermales bacterium
GCGAGGATTACGGCCGGCAATACTGTCCGTTATTCTTCTCTTGATCGGCTCCTGGTCGGCCGTTTCGGCACAGAGACCATCCCATGCGCTCTTCGGTACTCTCGACCTGCAGCGAGATGGTCTGAAAGACGTCGCGCAGGCGGTTAGTGACGGCGACCTCGCCGACGCCGAACGTTTGCTCCTCGAGTACTACCAGCGCAGAACCGCACCCGACTTCACGCCGCTGCCTGTTAGGCTGGATGTTGCACGGGCCGAGCAGAACGTGCGGAACGTGTTTACGCTGCGAAACGCCACGCGCGATTTTGGTGACAACGTCGACTGGCACTGGGAGCAGGATGACAAGGAGTGGCAGTACGCGCTCAACCGAATGGACTGGCTGAGCAACTTCGCCGGTGTGTACCTCGAGACCGGTGACGAGCGCTTCGTTCAGGCGTGGATGGAGCATGTGGACGGATGGATCGAGGCGGCGGACGACCCGGTCTTTCCACGCACCATCGACAGCGGACGGCGGCTTCGCAACATGGCTGTCAGCTACCTGGCTATCGTGCAGCACGCGAACTCGCCTACGGTGACTCCTGAGTTCAACGCCCGCATACTGGCGTCGATGGCCGAGCAGGCCGAGCACCTGGCCATGGCGCAAAACTGGCGCCGCTATTCGAACTGGGGAACGGTCGAGACGTCTGGCCTCGCCACGTTTGCACTTCTCTTCCCCGAGTTCAACGACTACGATGCATGGTTGCACGAAATATGGTTCCGGATGCGCGTACAGCTCTCCGAGATGTACCACGACGACGGAATGCACATCGAGGTGAGCCCGCTTTACCATAACCACGAGTTGAAGGGATGGTGGGAGTTCATCGACCTCGCACGTGCCAACGGCGCGTCGTCCCCGCTTAGGGCGCAGATCCCGATGCGGCCGGATATCGATTTCATGCGCCGCCCGGCCTATGCGCTAAAGCATCTCTACAAACCGAATGGCATCCTGCCGCAGGTTGGCGATACCGACGATATTACTGATCTCGACTTCCTCTGGAATCTTGGCGCGCTGCTCGACGAGTCTTCGTATCAGTATGTGGCGCGCGCCGGGCGAGAAGGCTCGCCGCCCGAAGATCGCTCGACCGCCTTCCATGATTCGGGCTACTACGTCTTGCGGAGTGGATGGGGAGAGGCGGAGCCTTTCGAGCATGAGCGTTATCTCCTCTTCACATCACTGTCGAACCATCCGTGGCACGCCCACTACGACATCCTCAGCATCATCGCCGATGCTTATGGTTACGAGCTTCTGAAGGATCCGGGGCGCTTTACCTACAACGACGAGCCCGACCGCGACCATATCAAGAGCTCCGCCGCGCATAACACCGTGGTGATCGATGGTCAGGACCAGCCTCGGCAGTACACGCCGCCACCCGCCGACTGGGTATCGATGGCCGGCTTTGATTTCGTCTCGGGGCGCTACGACGGCCACGAGGAGGTCGTGCACGACCGCAGCATTTTCTTCCCCGAGGGCGAGTACTGGGTCGTGATCGATCGGCTGTCGGGTGCAACCACGAACCGGCATTATGATCTGTACTGGCACCTCGCCGAACGGGCGCTCGGGCACGTAGAGGTGGACGAACGAGCCCGCGTCATCGCCTCGCCGAACCTGCTCATCGCATCGCCCGGCGTGGAATCCGAGATACATCTCGAGGAGAACTGGATCAGCCGATATTACCGGCAGCGCGAGACATCCCCGTCCATTCGACTCTCGATGGAAAGCTCTGCCGACGTCGTGTGGCCGACGGTGCTGTACCCATACCCCGACGGCGATCCGGCCGACCTTGATGTCGAGCGGATTGAGACATCGGATGACCACGTGGTCGCGCTGCAGATTTCAGTTGGTGGCGTCTCAGACTATGTCGTTGAGCGTGCGGAGGGTGGAGTCGCCTTCGATGCGGGGCCGATTCGGACCGATGCGCGACTGGCTTTTGTGCGGATGGATGCACAGGGCGGCATCAGCGCCGTCCATATGATTGGCGGTTCGTTTCTCGACGTTAACGGCACGCGCATGCTCGACGCCGTGGGCGAAGACGTTGCCGTTTCGGCATCCAACGGGCGGGTGGAGGTGGAAGCGGGCCTGTTGTTGCGATTCGCTACAACGCTTCCTGCCGACGCTGGCTTTACCGTTAGCGGCGCGGCAGTGGACCTCGATGCAGATGTGAAGCCGGTGCGCTACGTGCATCCCCTCATCACAGAATTGTCGTCCAATTGAGATGCGCGCGCACCGCTGGCTTCCATATCTGATATTGCTCATCTGCACCCGTGCGGATGCGGTGGGCATGACGGATGCCGAGTTCTATCGGACGCTCGACCTCAACCACCCGGGGATGGAGAACGTGCGCGCGTCGCTCGTTGCGGGCGACACGACGGCGGCGACAGAATCTTTGTTGGCGTACTACCGGGCGCGCGAGTCCGTCAAGTATTTCCACCTGCCGACGGGCGGTAGCGTGGCGGAGGCAGACGCCAGCATTACACACGACTTCACGCTCGTCGGTACGACGCTAAACGCCACGCGTGCCGGCGGCGGCATCGACTGGACGATGAGTTACGCGGGCGACACCGAGTGGCACTGGCAATTCCACCGGATGGAATGGCTGCGAAACCTGGCCCGCGTCTACGGCCGCACGGGCGATGAAAGGTACGCCAATGCGTGGGCAGCGCACATGGTAGACTGGGCCACGAACAACGCGCCCGGCTATCCGCGGACGCTCGACACCGGCAATCGGCTGCGCCAGTGGGTGGAGTCGTATCAGTACGTCATCCACGAGTACGGCGCACCCTCCATCTCGGCCGAGGATCACCTGACGATCCTCAAGTCGATGGTCATGCAGGTGCGTTTCCTGCGTGACAACTGGCGAAGCACTGGTAACTGGGGTGTGTCTGAAACGCGGGGTATGGGCGCCGTCGTGGCGATGTTTCCTGAGTTTCGGTTTGAAGAGGAGGGATCGCGCAGCGAGTGGATCGACCTGGTTTTGACGCGCCTTCATCACCATCTCGATAACGACTTCCTGCCCGATGGCGTGCAGTTTGAAGTGAGCCCGATGTACCATGCGCTTGCATATCGCAACCTCCTCGTGACCTACGAGCTCTTCGCGATGAACGGCATCCATGCGGATGATGATTTCGTCGAGGCGATGGTGCGTCCCGCAGAATTCCTGATGCACGTTGCACGGCCCGACGGCTCAATCTCGCCGACTGGAGACAGCGACGAGGTGCCGTACGTCCTCGCCCATCTTGAAAGCGCAGGTGAGGTCTTCGGCCGGGGCGACATGATCTATGCCGCCACGCAGGGGGTAAGTGGCACACCACCCGACGAGACGTTGCGCCTGTTCGACGACGGTGGCTTCGCCTTCATGCGTAGCGGCTGGGGCACAGATCGCTCCTCGCTCGTCGACTCGAAGTACCTCGTCATGACGTACGGCAGCAACAAACCGTGGCACGCGCATTTCGATATCCTCGGGATTGAAATCTACGCCGCCGGCCGGCCTATCATCCGCGATGCAGGGCGTTACACCTACAGCACAGCGGGCGGCTGGCGCGATTACTTCAAGGCGACGTCGGCACATAACACCGTGACGGTGGACGGCCGGAACCAGTCGACCACGGCTCGTGGATATGCGACCGGCGAAGAAGGAGCAGGCTTCGCCTATATCGAAGGTCATCATGAGGGGTATGCGCAGGGCGCTGCGGGCGTGCGCCACGACCGCAGCATCATCTTCGTAGACGGCGCCTACTGGCTGGTGGCCGACCTGCTGACCGGCTCGGGGTCGCATACCTATGAGCTGAAGTATCGCCTCGATACGATTTACCGCAGCCGTATCCAGATCGACAACGCCACGGGTGCGGTGACCACGCGCGACTTCGGGCTTTACACTGCGCACGCACGCGCCGAGGCGAGGGTAGATATGAGCTGGATCTCGACCGAGTACGGGGAGCGGAGTGCGGCGCCGGTCGTCACGTTCGAGCAAAGCGGTTCGACACCTGCGGCTTTCGAAACGGCGATCGTACCCTACGGCGCACGTCCTGCGCCCGAAAGCGTACACCGCGTTGCGGTTGCCGACGATACGGGCAAGGCGGTATGGGATGACGAAGGCATCGCCGTTTGCGTCTCGTTCTCAGATACGGCCGACCTCATCGTACTGAATTATGCCCGCGACTCCGCTCGCCTGACGGCCGCCGATGTGCGGATGGATGGCACGAAAGCACTTGTCAGGGAAGGCGATGACGTCGAGCAGTATGCACTTGTCTCGGGAACGTCGCTCAGCCGTGGCGCGCACGTGCTTATCGATGTGGCCGAGGGCACGGCAACCGTCGCCATGCGAGGTGGGGAGCTCACGGTGAGCGGGGAGTCATTTAGGAGCGTCCGTGCCTGGGCACCGGCCGTCACGCGCGTATTTCTTAACGGCGCGGCGCAGGGCTACACACGTGATGGCGACTATGTCGTCGTGTCAGATCAACTCGAGGTGTCAGCCGGGCTGCCGGAGGTCGGTGACGGCAGGTTAACGGTTTCGCACTATCCGAATCCGATTAAGCACACGGTTACGTTCCGGCTCGAGATGGTTGCATCGCAGCATGTCACCGTCGAACTGTTCGATTTGCTCGGACGCCGCGCAGGCCGGGTGGTCGACGAAGTGCTGCCCGCCGGTGCGAACGAGGTCTCGCGGGCCATCGACAACCTCCCGCCTGGACTATATCTCTACCGTGCGTCATCCGGTACTGAATCGGCAACGGGCACGCTCACCGTCACGAATTAATGCCCAGATAATGGAAAGACCGATAATTGCGCGGAGACGCCTGATGAAGCACCAACCTCAATCCATTTCACATTCCGTCGACACCATGAATACAGCGAGAGCCGCTATTCGGCTGTACATCATCCCTTTCATCTTGTCCGTCATTCTACTTGCGGGATGTGCGGGCGCGGCCGCGGATAATAGCCGACCTTCTCGCTCCGAAGTGCCGACGAACATCATCCTCTTCATCGGCGATGGCATGGGCCCGGCGCAGCTTACTGCCGCGACATTCCTGCGCGACGATATGCACATGGCGCGCATGCCGGTGGGCGGTCTCATTCTGACGAGCAGTAACGACAGGATAACCGATTCGGCGGCAGGTGCCACAGCGCTTGCCACCGGCCGCGTTACAAACAACCGCATGCTATCTGTGTCTCCCGAGGGCGAGCCCTTCCGGCTGGTCACCCACGTAGCACAGGACGCCGGCAAGCGAACGGGCGTCGTAGCCACGTCGCGCGTCGTCCATGCGACACCGGCCGCGTTCTCGGTATCCCATGCCGACCGCCGCGCCGAACATGAGATTGCCGCGCAGTTCCTGGATGCGCCGCTCGATCTGGTGCTGGCGGGAGGTTCGAGCCAGTTTCTACCGGAAGATCAGGGAGGTGGGCGCGAGGATGGGCGCAGCATCGTGGCCGAGATGGAGGAGTTGGGCTTCACGTATTTCGACGACATCGATCGACTTGCGGAGACGGAGACGGCCGACAAGGTGCTGGGACTCTTCGTATCGCAGAACTTCGAGCCGTATCCGGGCCGTGGTGAGGTCAGTACAGATCTCACCCGGGCGGCGATCGACAACCTGACTCGCAGCGGCGGCGGATTCTTTCTAATGGTGGAGGGCTCGCAGATCGACTGGGCGGGTCATGACAATCAAGCCGACTGGATGGCGCAAGAGGTGCTCGATCTCGATAACGCCGTTGGTGCGGCGCTCGACTTCGCCGAGCGAGACGGCAACACGCTCGTCATCGTCACGGCCGACCACGAGACAGGCGGCTACACGCTCTTGCGAGATCGGTCAGATGCACAGGCGCACGAGGACCACTTCTCGACGGGCTACCACTCGGCGTCGGCGGTTCCGATCTTCGCGTACGGCCCGTCGGCAGAGCGTTTCGGAGGACTCATGCATCAGAGCCGTGTGGGGCAGTTACTCTTCGAGATTCTGGGAGAGGGACATCCCGACTTCGAATCGGGCCCAGCAGATCAGTAGACAGGGCGCCCTCAAAACGCATCGTTAACACACATCCGGCCGATGGCAGGTGGCGCCTTCAGAACCTGCACTCCCGGAACTCAACAGTCAGTAACCCCAGTGAGCATGTTTCGATTTTTCGCTGCTGCGTGCACAATCGCGCTTCTTTTCGCGACTGTGGATTCCCACGCCCAGTCGGTGTCGGTCACGGATGGCCGCGTCGTCCTCGAGAACGATGTCATCCGCTATATCGTCTCGGCGCCGTCCGAGCCCGCCTCGATTGATGCCGTCTCGTTCTTCGATCTGCGGACAAACGCCGAGCTTCTTGCGCGTGACGAACGCGCGTCGCTCTTCGAGCTATCCCTCAACAACAGCCTCGTCTCTTCGAACGATCCCGTGTGGCGCTTTGATGACGAGCGGTCGCGTGTGATGGCGAACGGTGGCCGCGAGATCGTTGCACGCTACCGTGCCGAGGCGGGTGCGGCGCGCGGCGTGATCGTCGAGCTAACATTCCAGTTATTCCCCGGCTCTGAGTTGATAAGGCAGCGCCTGGCCGTAGCCTCCGTTGCAAGCTCACCGGTTGCCATGACGTATCATAACGACGCGCCGCACGTGGTCTTCCCCCGTCTTACAGTCCGGGCCGAGCAATCGCCCATGCAGACGCGCGAGACCCGCGTGGCCACCTGGAACGCCGAGATGGTGGATGCCGATGCCGCGAAGTATTCCTACGACGAACGGTCGGAGGAGGAGGGATGGCGCGAAGGGCGGAATCTGGCCCACAACTATATGTATCACCCGGTGATGACCACACGGAATCTGTCACCTCATGCATCGGCCTCCGTCAAAGGTCCGATCCTGTACACGCGCGTGGCGCCGAATACAACGTGGATTGCACTGTATGAGCACGGCTCTCCCGACGACGACCCGGAACAGGACTACATCCGACTGGAGGCAGCATCGAGTGGGACGCAAGCCACCATCAACGTGCGCACCCGCAACGGCGCTTACTTCAGCGGAGACGTCTTCACTCAGGACAACCCCTTCGAGTCGGTATGGACCGCCGTCGGCCCATCGGGCTCCGCCGGCGATGTTGACTCTGCCGACGCCGCGATCTGGGAATACCTGCTGACGCACATCACCGAGCACGCAGCTTCGCGCGAGCCCATCATCTATTACAACACGTGGGGAATGCAGCGTGCAGAGCGCGACCGCGGGCGGGATCCGCGTGAGGTTCTCACCATGCAGCGTGTGCTCGAAGACGTTGACCTGGCCGCCCAGCTCGGCATCGACCAGTTTGTGCTGGATGATGGATGGCAGAATACATTTGGCGACTGGCTGCCTCACCCGGACCGCTACCCCGACGGTCTTGCACCGCTGCGTGAGAAGCTTGAGGAGATGGAAATTGTGTTCGGGATATGGATTGCGACCCTGGCGAACGATCCCGACGCGGAGGTTGCCGTCCAGCGGCCCGAATGGCTTATACGTGATGCCGAAGGTCAGCCGGAAATCGGCAACTGGGATCGTCAGGTG
This sequence comes from uncultured Rhodothermales bacterium, assembly GCA_964603055.1. Taxonomy (GTDB): domain Bacteria; phylum Bacteroidota; class Rhodothermia; order Rhodothermales; family CAZKDQ01; genus CAZRTY01. The sequence continues at coordinate 17,473 of CAZRTY010000011.1, forward strand.
TTCTGTTTTGTCAGCGATTACCGAGACTACTACGTCGACGTCAGCAAGCGGCTGATCGATGAAGGAGGCCGTTACTTCAAGTGGGACGGCATCGACAAGCACCTCTGCGATTCTGCGCTCCACCATCACGGCGACGAACGTCATACGCCCGACGAGCGACGCCAGCGGTACGGCTACCTGCTCTCGCGCTATCTCACCGAGGTCGCCCGCGAGCTGCACGAGTACCACCCGGACGTCGTCGTCGAGTTCGACGTCACCGAGCCGGGACGCAGCGTCGGACTCGAGTTCCTATCTGAAGGCCGCTATTTCTGGATTAACAACGGCGCCTCTTGGTACGGTGATACGAGTCACTACCGTGCACGCTCGATGCGCCTCGTGCCGGCGCTCTACCATAGCTTCCTGCCGCCCGTGCTGCAAACGGCGGCCAACTATCCCCACAATCATCCCGACTACATGGCGCAGCGCTACGCCGTCAATACGTCGTTGTTGGGCGGGTTCGGGTTCTGGGGCGATCTCTCGACGATGACCGAGGCCGAACGTCTGCGTGTGGGCGCGTACGTCGACGCCTTTAATCCGGTGAAAGAGACCGTGGCCCGGGTTCGCCCGACGGTCAAAGGGCTCGTCGGCTCGTCGCCCGAAATCTACACCTACTTCGACCGTGAGGCGGGCGAGGGGCAAATAGTCGCCTTTAGCGGTACGGCGGGGCGTCACACGCACGTCGTGGACGATATCCATGTCGATCGCATCCTCGGGGTGGTCCGCAATGCTTACGATATCGGTGACGATGGCCTCGCCATCCACTTTGTATTTCCTCACGGCGAGGCATCGCGCGAAGCGTACATCCGCTCGAATGGAGGCAGCGGCATCCGCGTTGCCCGGTCGACGTCATGGCTTGATGCGCTCGAAGTGTCGGGCAGCCACCTTGAGTTCGTGGTCGGGGCGCCCGGGCGTCACGATGTCCTCTGGCCCGCAGCGCTTGGCGCGCCGGAGGTCGAAGCGGCAGAAGGCGTGTGCCATGAAGTCGAGGACGCCGGTGCCGGACTGATGCGAATCCGTGTGCAGACCAACGAACCAGGGGCGAGAGTCGTGATCTCTGGAAGGTAGAGCCCGCGAGAGTACCCTCTAGTGCCAATCCGTTTCCAGGTACGGTTCATCATACGAACCTGAGATAGCATAAGATCTGTGCATGCACGCCTGAATGAGGATGGCGATCGGCAATCGGTTTCCTGAACCTCGGCGTATGTAGACGAAGACGGCGTATGGCCCTGCTGATAATGCAGACGTACAGGCGACAGCCTGATGACAAATTATCAATCACCCCTCTGTTTGATTACGATTTCTGATTCTGTGACAAGGACCTACGATTCCTCCCTCTTCCCCCAGCAGAATGCATTCCGAGCCGTCGATGACCTCGCCGGATACTGGCGCTTTAAGGTCGACGTCGAGGACGAAGGCGTCGCCCGGGCGTGGTTCGATGAGCCGCTGAGTGGAGACGTCATGCAGATCTCCGTTCCGGGGAGCTGGAACGAGCAGCTTGCCGAGCGCGGCCTCATGAATTACGTCGGGCCGGCGTGGTACGAATGCGAAACAGAAGCAAGCCACATCGTCGAAGAGGCCCTCACCCCCTGGCTGCGGGTGGCTGCGGTTGAGCACCGCGCTGACGTCTGGCTGAACGGCATCCATCTAACCAGCCACGAAGGCGGGTACATACCATTCGGCGCCGACCTGAGCGTGGCATGGCGGAAGGGGGGGCGCAATCGTCTCACCATCCGCGTAGACAATCGGCTCTCTCTAACGACGTTGCCACAGGGCATTGACCCGGATGCTCATCCATACAATGCGCCGTCTTTCAATCGGCAGCACACGAATCCGCCGGCCCGGTTCGACTTTCATGTGTTCGGAGGGATTACGCGGTCAGTCAACCTGTTGTGGCTGCCGGAGTGTCACGTGGCATCTATCGATATCGATGCCACGCTCGACGGCACGGTGGTAGCGCGAGTCGGCCTCGAGGCGGCGGATGGTGAAGCCGCAACGGTGCGACTGCAGGTGCTGAGGGGTGATGGCGAAGCTGCTTCGACCGTTGCTACCGGAAAATCGAACGCGGTTAATGATACCGTCAGGCTGCAGATCGACGACGTGCGGCCGTGGTCGCCGGCTGATCCTTACCTGTATCTCCTCCGGGTGGAGGTGGTCTCGGAGAACGGCGACGTTGTAGACCGCTACGACGAACGCTTCGGCGTCCGCGAGGTGAGCATATCGAATGGGAGCTTGCTGCTCAACGGCGAGCCGCTTTTCCTGACCGGCTGTGGCAAGCACGAAGACTTCCCCATCATCGGGCGCGGCCAGTTTCGCGGCGGCTACCTGCGCGATTTCGAGCTGCTGCGGTGGCTTGGTGCCAACTCGTTCCGCACGAGCCACTACCCCTACGACGAGGAAATCATGCGCCTTGCCGACGAGCTCGGCTTCCTTGTTATCGACGAGGTGCCCGCCGTCAGCCTCGGCTTTCCGTCGGATCGGTTCGAAGACTTCCTCCCACTCCTCGAAACACATAAGACGGCACTATCGCGTCTCATTGTGCGCGACGGCAATCACCCCAGCGTCATCGCCTGGTCGGTCGTCAACGAACCTCATCTCTGGAGCGAGCCGGACTATCTGAACGAGGCCACCGACCGCTACTTCGGCGAGATCTACCGCTACACGAAGTCGCTAGATGCCACACGTCCCGTCATGGCGGTTTCATTTGCGCGGCACTCGACCGACGATATTGCACTTCGGCACTGCGACATCATCGGACTCAATCGGTACTTCGGCTGGTATGACTCACCGGTCGAGCTCGGCACCGCGCGCGATCGGTTTGCCGAGGAGCTAGATGCGATGTACGAGGCCTTCGGCGTGCCCGTCGTCCTGACCGAGTTCGGCGCCGACACCATCGACGGCTATCACGCGACTACGCCGCAGCTTTTTTCTGAAGAGTATCAGGAGGAACTGCTCCGGATCTATTGCGAGGTCGCTGAGTCGCGCGCGTTCTGCGCCGGCGAGCATGTTTGGAACTTCGCCGACTTCCGGACGACGCAACACTTCAGACGCGTCATCCTGAACCGGAAGGGGCTCTTTACGCGTGAACGTCATCCCAAACGCGCGGCCTTCGCAATGCGCGAACGCTGGCTCGAGCTCGAGCGTGTGGTCGAAGCGCACCGACCGAAGGTTCATTCCAGCGAATACCTGATCGCCGATGCGGCACAGCGCCCGGGCATTCTCGAAGACTCCGAAGCGGCTAGCCATGGGTAGACGTATATGATCGTGCTCGGCATCGCGTTGATCGACTGGCTTGTGTTGCTGCTCTACCTGGCGGTCATCACCGGCATCGGTCTGTACAGCCACCGCGCGGTAAAATCGACGGGCGACTATTTCATGGGCGGCCGGCGTTTCGGTAAGATCCTGATGGCTACGCAGGCCTTCAGCTCGGGCACGCGCACCGATCAGGCCGTGGCGGTCATCGGCGCCTCGTCTCAGATCGGCCTTGCCGGCATCTGGTACCAGTGGCTGTATATCTTCTCGACGCCGTTCTTTTGGATCATCGCGCCGATCTATCGCCGGATGCGCTACATCACCATCGGCGATTTTTTCGAACGGCGGTTCGGTCCGTCGATGGGCGCGGCGTATGCGTTCGTCGGGCTGATCTACTTCGCTATGAACATCGGCATCGTGCTGAAGGCGACCGGCATCACCATCGAGGCGATGTCCGGCGGCGCGATCTCGACCAACATGGCCGTACTGGGGATGATGTCATTCTTCCTGTTGTACGGCCTGCTCGGCGGACTCGTCGCCGCCATCACCACGCAGTTCGTGCAGAGCCTGTTTATCCTGCTGCTGTCGTTTCTGCTGATTCCATTCGCGCTCGCCAACGCGGGTGGGATCTCGGGTGTGCGGGAAGCCGTGCCGTCGGAGATGTTCTCGCTCTTCGCGGGCTCTGAAGTGACGGTGTTTTTTGTGGTGATGGCGGTGATCAACGCGCTGGTGGGCGTTGTGGTACAGCCGCATCATATGGCTATCAACGGTGCGGGGAAGGACGAAATCAGCTGCCGCACGGGTTGGACATATGGCAATATCGTCAAGCGCTTTGCGACGCTCGGATGGGCTGTTACGGGGATCTTTCTCGCTGCCATCTTTCCATTTCTCGCCTCGGCTAGTGGAACGGAGCGGGAGGCCGCGTTCGGTGTGGCCGTTGTGAGTCTGCTCCCGATCGGCTTCGTCGGACTCATGTTTGCGGCGATCGTCGCGGCGGGGGTTGCCGTCTGCAACTCGTTCATGGTGGCCGGCTCTGCGCTTTTTACGCGCAACTTCTACGAGCGCTACTTCCGCGCCGAGAGCGACGAACGTCATCTGCTTCGGGTAGGACGGCTCGCCTCCGCAGGCGTGGTGGTAGTCGGGGTCGTAGTCGCGCTATACATTCCGACGGTCGTTGACGGGTTACTGATGATCTGGCGGATCATGGCGTTCCTCGGGGTGGCATTCTGGGTTGGGATCGTCTGGCGTCGTGCCAACCGTTACGGCGCCTGGGCCTCGATGGTCACCGCGGCGGTGATCGCCCTTGTGCTCGAGGCGATGGGTGTAGGATTCGCCGTTCAGGTGGCTGTCTACTTACCCGCTTCGCTTCTGGTGATGGTCGTGGCGAGTCTTATCTCGCCGGCGGAGGATGAGGGGCGGCTCAACGCTTTCTATTCGCTGCTCCGCACGCCTGTGGGATATGAGCGGAGGCTCGTCGACAACGGCATCGAGATGCTGCACGACGGGGGGGCGAGCGAAATGGAGATCGCCAAGGCGGGGATATTCGGTTCTGCCAACGCGGTGGAATCACGGCCCGCCGACGCACCGGAAACGAATGTCGAGGATCGTTCTGAATCGGGCACCACGCCGCTTCTCGACCGCATGGACGAGGAGACGGAGAAGGGGCAGGGGCTCCTGCTGGTCGACCTTCTGGATTTGCGCCGGCTGTTCTCATTCAAACGCTATCGTACCGACCTGCGAGGCTTTGCCCTCGTGTGGCTGATGGTTGGGGGATTGATCGTATTGGCCGTCGTGCTCTCGCGGCTCATCGCCGGCTGAGCACGGTTCGAGCGCGTCGTGTCATTGATGCGGGGCGTGCTTGATGTGGAATGCCGAGCCACGACGAACAGCTCGCGGGATGCAGCGCTCCATCCATACGCCGCGCGACT
>CAZRTY010000012.1:0-20278 GCA_964603055.1 uncultured Rhodothermales bacterium
GCCCGGGCGGCGTCGACGATGAGCAGAGGTACACGCCGTCGATGGGTGTGCGATGCGGCGTTGGCGAAAGGACAGGGCGCGCCACCGTCTGGGTGAAGCTGCCGCTTCCACCCATGATGTCTCCCCCAACAAGGTTCGCGTTGTACATCTCGAGATGCTTCGGATAAAATGTCGACGCCTCGATGATGGTATCGCGGAAGCCCGGTGCGAAACGCTCGATCTGATTCACCAGGCGCTCGCGCATATCAAATTCCGAGCGGAGTGGCACGTGGCAATACGCCCACACGATGTGCTTGCCCTCGGGCGCGCGCGACGGGTCGCACGATGTCGGCTGGACCAACAGCACGTACGGCCGCTCGGGAATTCGCCTGTCGTGCACCATGCCTTCGGCCTCGGCGATCTCATCGAGCGTGCCGCCCAGGTGGACCGTCGCCGCACGCGCCATATCGGGATGCCGCCATGGCACCGGCTCGCTCACAGCGAAGTCCATCTTGAACGAGGCCGGGCCATACTCGTACGTCTCGAGTGAACGCCGGTAGCGGCCTGAGAGCCGATCTCCGCACACGGCGAGAACCTGAGCGGGCGTGAGGTTGAGCAGCACCACGCGTGAGTCGGGCAGCTCCGAGAGATCCGTCACCGGATTATTCGTGCGGATCTCCCCACCCAGCGATTCAAAATACGCGGCCATCGCTCGCGTGATGCTGCCCGCGCCGCCCTTCGGCAGCGGCCATCCCTCCGCATGGCCAAGCGTCGTCAAAACCAGACCTACGGCCGATGACAGCGGCACGCGGAACGACAGCCCCGAATGAGCCGTGATGCCGGCAAACAGCGCACGCGACTCCTCCGACGACAGCCGAGTTTTCGCCAGCATCTGGGCCGGCATCAGCGCATGAATCCCAAACCGCAGCAAATCCCCAACGTGCGACGGCATGTGGACCATCGGCCTGAGAATGTCCTCCGCGAGGTTCGACCATGCCTCCACAAGCGGCTCCATCAGTCGGCGATATTTCCGACCGTCGGGCAATTGCTCGGCCGTCCGCGCGAGGTCCCGATACAGAAACGCCGCTCGCCCGTCGTTCAGCGGGTGGCCAACATCGATCTCCGGATACACCCACTCCAGGCCGAAATCCCGCAGCGGCAGTGTGCTCAGGAACGGAGATCCCACCGCGAACGGATGAACAGCCGAGCCCAGATCATGGATGAAACCGGGGGCGGTCAGCTCGGCCGATCGTGCACCACCGCCCACCTCACCTGCCGCCTCTAACAGCAACACCGAGTGCCCTTCCTGCGCCAAACGGATTGCCGCGGCCAGCCCATTCGGGCCCGCGCCAACGACGACGGCATCATAGCGCTCGCTCATGGGGTTGCTGCTTTGTGATTTACTTTGGAGTCACGAAAGATAAGATGCGACATGATCCGATATGAGATTGTCGGATATGAGCAGCAGGCCTCATTGACGTCAGATCGTGCTCCGTGCGGGTAGATTTCCCGGTCCGTTACGCAGCTTGTTTGTGGGGAACCGGGGTGCGGCCGCGCCTCCGTTTAGCTGCCCAGCGCCGGGACGAATCGACTCCTCGCTCCGCGCCACGGCACGCATACCGTCTACTTCGGACGCACAGAACGGAGGTCGAAAATTAAACGTGACGCAATCCTTCCGGCTTGCGCCCAAGCTATAACTTTTGCTACCTATCAGACGTAGCTACCAGTAAGACGACGCCTCCCATCTACAGGCGTCCACGATGTCTTCTCAAGATTCCCACAACATGGAGGCCGGATGCTAACCGCTCGACGAACAGACGGGACTCGCCTCCCGCGTCTCATGTAGTATCGACGGCAGGCTGCTGCTCCCGCGCGTTCCGACTTTAGTCCTCCGGCTTCTTCAACTGGAGCGCGCCATGACTTCGATCCGTTACCTCTCCTGGCTAGCCGCGATCATCCTCATCGCGGGATGTGCGTCTACGAAGCAAGGAACCGTCAATCGGTTCATGTTCGAGTACGAGGGCTCCGAATATCAGATCGTCAGCGCCCGGATGCCGACTGGCGAGGGCATCAACTACCTGATCGCTCAAGACCGTGGAGCGGCTTTCTTCCGGGCCCAGGACACCGAGCAAATCGGCCTCATCGACACCGTGCTCGACGGCAGCGTGCCGCTCTCGATAGCGAACGAGATCTACCAGGCCGGCATTCTCGCCGCGCACGAGCAAGGCCGTCAGTCGTTCCAGGAACCCACGCGGTGCTTCGAGTACTCGAAAGGCGGTACAACCTACGTCGTACAGACGTACGAGCTTGGCATCGAACGCGCCTACAACAAGTTCGTCGTCCTCGACGACGGCCAGGCGCTTCGCTACACGTTTATCGATGACGAGGCCAACGGCACGTTGAACCGACAGCGCAACGGCGGGGCCGAGCCCGGCGATTACCAGCAAACGTACGCCGAGGCACTCCAGCTTGGAATGTCACAGGGGCGCGTCGTCTCGCACGATGGTATGCTCCTCGTGACGGCGCGGTAAGACCGGAGGTTAGACCACGGAAATCGGTTGCTCGAGCGGCAGCGTTACTCGGAACGTGCTTCCCACGCCGATCTCGCTGCTGGCCGTCAATATCCCGTTGTGACGCTCTACGATGCGCCGGCAGATGGCCAGGCCCATGCCGGTGCCTTCGTACGTGTTGCGGCCGTGCAGCCGCTGGAACGGGCTGAATATCTTGTCGAGATAGCGGACGTCGAAGCCGATGCCGTTGTCCGCGATTTCGATCTCAACTCGATCGCCATCCTCGACCAGTTTGGCACGGAGGTGGATTTCCGGAGCCTCATTCTCTTTCCGAAACTTGACGGCATTGACCAGGAGGTTCTGGAAGAGCTGCCGCATTTGTGCCACATCGGCTTCGATTCTGGGCAGTGACTCGACGTGCACCTGGGCACCATGCTCGTCGATCATGAGATCGAGGTCGGCCAGGACTTCAGCGACGACCCTGTCGAGCGATACCGGCTCGAAAGGCTGCTTCATTGTGCTGACCCGAGAGAACGACAACAAGTCTTTGATGAGGTCGGACATCCGCACCGCAGCCTGTTGCGCGCGCTTCAGATACGAGATGCTCTCTTCATCAAGCCGGCTTCCATTCTCCTCTATCACGAGATCGGTGAACATCGTGATCTTGCGTAGCGGCTCCTGCAAGTCGTGCGAGGCCACGTAAGCAAAGTCCTGAAGCTCGCGGTTGCTTCGCTCGAGTTCGACGGCGTACCGCTTGATCTCGTCTTCGCGCGTTTCAGCGGCCTCACGCGCCATTTGCTCACGGATCGCCTGCGCACGCGCTTCTTGCGCCTCGAATTGATCCGTAATATCCGTGCTCGTACCAAACCACCGGGCGATGTCGTGATCCTCATCCCTAACCGGCACGGCGCGCGACAGGAATTGCCGGTAGTCGCCCGAGACGCCGAGAATGCGGAACGTGGCTTCCCATGCTTCGCCGGCCTCGACAGCCGCACTCAAGCCGGATTGCACGCGCTCCATATCGTCCGGATGCACAAACTGATGCCAGCCCTCGCCGACCAGTCGCTCACGGGTGGCGCCGGTAAAGTCTCGCCACCGCCGGTTAAACCAGGTGGGGCGCGCCGACGAGTCGGCCACGAATGCGAGCTGCGGAATGCTGTCGATCATGCTGCGGAGCTCGGCCTCGCGCTCCCGTAACAAAGTTTCGGCCCGCTTCTGGTCGGTGATGTCCACCTCCGTGCTCACCGCCCGCTCGATCCTTCCCTTCGTATCCCGGATCGGGAATGCGGAGGTCAACACGATCTTTCGGTTGCCGGCGAATGTTTCGATCTCGACGGTCTCCGAATCGACGCGTTCGCCTCGAAGCGCGCGTTGAAGCGGGCTGCTACCGACGTTCGGTTTGCGCCGCCCATCCTGCACATGGATCCGGGAATCGTACTCAGCCAGGGACTCGGGCGCGTCCTCGGTTTCCCATATCCGGCCTCGCGCCGTGTTCGAGAGCGTGATGCATCGATCTGCATCGACAACACAAGCTCCGACAGGCAGCCGTTCGAGGATGGCGCTCAATCGGCGCTCGTTCGTTTCAATCGTCTCCGCCGCTGCAAACTGCGCTTTCAGGAGGCCAAACAGCAGCAAACTCAGCACCGTGCCGAGGATTCCAACAAGCAACGGCGTGGTGTTACCGACTCCGGTCATGAGCGCCTGGGTGGGCACAAACCGGATGGTCCAGGTGCGGCCGCCAACCGTCATCGTACCAAATGTCGACAGGTGCGATGAGGCAGGCTGGATGCCACTCGTGCGGGAGTCATGCAGAAGCGTTTCCTCGCTCAGCGTGTCCCCGTCATAAATCTGGAAGGCCACCTGCGGACGTTCGTCTTCGCCTACGATCCGCATAAATAGATCGTCGGCGCGGAACGGCGCGTAAATAAATCCATGAAGCGTGGACCGCCTCTCCTCTACCGTCGGCGGGATTCCTGGCCCGTCGTACACCGCGATGTAAATCAGAAATCCTGCCTGCTGCGGCCCGTCGATCTCCTGTACCAGGGTAACGCTACCAGACATCGCCGCCTCGCCGGTTTCCCACGCCCGATTCATCGCCGCCCTCCGCACGGGATCCGAATACATATCGAAGCCCATCGCGGCGAGGTTTCGCTCATCGGGCGGCTCGAGATACACGATAGAATGGCGGTGATCATCATCGTTCTCAGGCCAGACACGAAAGCCATCGATGCCCTGCCGCCTCATCGCCGCTTCGAGGCTGTCGGTCTTTTCCACGGGGAAGTAGCGCGTGAAGCCGAAGCCCTGGATGCCCGGATAGCGGCGAGCGAGCTGAACCTGCGCCGTGTACTCGCGGAAATCGTCGAGCGTCACGACTGCGTCGGACGCAGAGAAAAGCCCCGTACCGCCACGCAGGAGCGCGACGTAGGTGTCCAGCCTCGTCTCAATTCGGCTGAGCTTTACCTCAGCAGCATTCAAAAAGCGTTCTTCCGCCCTGACCGCATCCGACCGGTATATCGTCCACGTCAATACTGCCGTGAGAATCAAAAAAAGGGCGAGGACGGCCCATGGCACGACGCGACTACGCATACGATATACGGTTAGGCTCTAAGCCAATTTAATAAAACTATTCGAGCTACAGACTTACGTAGCTCAACAGCGGCAGACACGCGACGGATAAAAGTTATCTGTTGGCATTATGTCGCGGGCACCGCATGAGCAAAACGTCTCGAAAGATAGCCAGTGGCCACCGATGGCGTGACGCTGGAAGAATAATAACGCTGCGTCGACGCTGCCGGGGCATCGTTACCATCGGTACGAAATCGAGATTTGATGTGAGGAAGAATCAAAGTCCTCACGCAGTGGCAGGAAGGCATAGTCGAGCGTGAACGATTCGTACATCAGGCCGAGTCCGGTCGTGAACCGCTTGACGGGATCACCAGTAAGGTAACCTCCGCGCACAACGAGGACGCCGTCGACTTCGATGCCGAGGCCGCCGTGAAAACGCCGCTCATTGGTGACGAGATCAAAGACGACCTCGGGAGACACAAATAGCTGCAGTTCGGGTTGGCCGCTGCCGCCCGTGAACACGCGCACCGGCCGTGCGGCGACACCCGCGCGAATCATCGCAGGCAGATCGCCATTCACGATGCTGCTCTCACCCATCGATCCCAGGTTGTGGATGGATAGCCCGAGCTGCAAATCTCCCTCGGCGAGCAGCGCTTGGAGTCCGCCGTCAATCGTGAATCCGGCCACACCCTCCGGGTCGACACGCACGCCGACAATCTTGAGGGCAATGCCGCCACGGAGCCATCCAAACCGCTGGCCGTACCCCATCGCAAATGCGATGTACTGATTGGATGGCGCAAGCAGGTCTTCGTCACTTCCGAAAATGCCGTCACTGTCGAGCACCGAGAGGCTGACACCCACGCCTCCGCCATCGGCAACAGGCATACTTCCTCCGAAAGCGTAGATGTCCGAATTGCCGAGCCAGCGCTGATAGGTTACCGATGCCTCGCGGAAATCGGCGCCTGCAAGTCCCGCAGGATTACCGTAGAGCGATGCCTGTCCTGACACGAACGCTGTGTAGCTGTCGCCATAAGCGGCGTGGGCGGCATTAACGCCTCGGCGTAACAGCGGCATGTCTATCACCTGTGCCCGGCTATCCGCGGCGCACAACAACAGCACGCAGATGGCCGCCGCCGCAATACAAGGCTTCCTCACAGGAACACCCGCAGCGAGAGAATGTGGGCGAGCCCTGCGGTGTAGCCTTCAGACACGGCTGTGTATTCTGCCCGTAACACCAGCGTGCCGATGGGCTGCTCGATCAGCAAGCCGGCTGCGGGCCGCAATGCATCCGTACCGTCTACGCCGATTCGATCTATGCCGCCGCGAAGCGCGAACACCTCGCTCGGCCGCCACTCACTGCCGAACCGAAAGAGCGACTCATGGAGAACGATGCGCTCTTCGTCGTTGAACCGCGCCGGCTCGCCGCCGATGATCACCACCCCCTGCTCACGTAAGATGTGGGGAGAGAAGCGAGATTCATGCTCGGCGTAGAGGCTCAGATCGAACTGAGGCAGATCATAGGCGGCGCCGAGCCGAAGCCGCGTCGGCACCCGGTCGGAGGTCGTGCGACCACCGGAATCATAGAAGCCTGATGTATCCCAGGAATAGCGCGCCAGCAGATCGTCAACGATCAATCCGAGACGCAGCTCATCCGTCACCTGCATCGAAAGACCAAGGTCGATACCGATCGTGTGAACGGCGCGAAGCTGTTGTATCAGCTCATTCCGAAAGACCTGCAACGTCGCTCCGGCCGTGATTCGATCCGTGACGCGCGTACCAAATGTCAGGAACACCATGTACTCATTCGTCGAGTACTCCCGGGTGTGATATCCGCTGCCGTCACGGCCGTCGATTCCTGAGACGGAGGCGTGAACAAGGCCGGCCGCAATGCCGGCACGTGGCTGCATTGGTGTCGAGAACTGAACGAACTCCATTCGGCGGTCGAAGGCCATGACCGCCGCTGCCGCCTCCAGACTCTGCGCGGGCACGAAGGGAGCCAGCGCCGGGTTGTAGAACGCGCTCGCATGCCCGCTACCATCGGCCGCCAGCGCGTTACCAAGCGCGATCCCTCGGGCACCGAAGCCCATCCGCGCCACAGAACCCGCCGACTGTGCGTATGCGGCCGCCGGTAACAAGCCCAGCAGCATCAGCAGTGCACCGATGCGGGTGATCCTCCAATAAAACGAATTCGAGCCGACCATTGCGGATGTACTCATTCGACTACCAGAATCTTACCGTCGACGCGGTTACCGCCGGCCTCGACAACGTAGATGTAGGGCCCGTTCGCTACGCGTAAGCCGGAGCTGCTTCGGCCATCCCACACAGCCTCCTGAATCGCGTCCGAGGTTACATTGTGCTCGATCGTGCGCACCAGCCGCATCTCGAAATCGAAGATATTGATGCGAGCAGTGGACGCATCATTCCCATCGAACCGGATCCGCACGAACTGACTGGCATTTGCCGAAAATGGATTCGGATAGGCGAAGGTCTCAGTAGCCGGCACGCGGTCGCTGGGCTCATCCGGATCGAGCGGGATTTCAGTCCGGAACGTACGCCAGGATTCACCTCCATCCTCACTCACAGCCAGTCCGTCGGACGTGCCGACCCATAGTCCACTTCGCGTGGTCTCGACGGAGAACGCGGGCAGTCCAAGCCGGAAACGCCGGCTCTGGCCCGTCGGGTCGTTGAAATCACGAATGGTCTCCCAGGTCGCACCAAGGTCGTCCGATACGAAAAGCCCTGCATCACCGGCGGCGTAGACGGTGCCGTCGCGGAATGCAAAGTCGTAGATCCGCTCTCCGATCAACACCTTCTCAAACGTCTCGCCGGCATCGCGCGTGATGGTGACGCCGTCTCGGTAGGCCTCGCCCGTTTCGGCAGCGTTCCAGGTGGCCATCCAGATAATGCTCTCGCCGTCGTGGATCATTTCATCGATCGCGATGACCCAGCTACCCACGAGGGCGTTTGGCGCGCCAGATGCCGAGAACCGCTGCCACCGCTCTTCCCCTGCAAGGCGGCGATTGATTCCCAGCGGCGTGCCGGCCCAGACGTTGCCCTGCGAATCGACCAGGACGGCGAACCCGAGGTGGTTGATGTGCCCGATAGCGCCTCGCCGCGGACCGACGACGAAATCATAGTCGTTTTGCGGATCGATCTCCGTCAAGTTGTCGGGAGGTAACACCACCCGCTCCCAGGACTCACCCTTGTCGGCCGACCGGCGGATCCCCGTGGCCCAGCCTGCCACCCAGACGTCACCCGTCGACGGGTCGATAGTAACGTCGTACGGAGGAGCTTCTTCGCGCTCGGCGGCAGGCAGCGCTCTCAGTCGATTGTTGCCGAACGTGATGACCGTGTCAATGCGCGTGTCGATCTGCGGAAAGCGATACTCGAACGTGTGCCCCCCATCCTCAGAGTAGAGAAAACCGCCGGCTGACTGCACGGTCCCCTGCAGCGTCTGCGTGTTGAATCCGAGCCCGACGAGAACTTCATCGCCACGCACATCCAGCGAGAAAACGCGATTGCGGTCATCGGAAAGATCGCCGATCGCTACTTCCGTCCATGAATCGCCGCCGTCGGCCGTCATATTGAGGAATGAGCCCGCCCACAGTGTGTCGCCACGAGAACCCATGGTCGACACGGTGTTGGCCGAGATCGACGGCACATCAACATGGTCGTTGGTAATGCTATACGGCAGCGACTGCCCCCGGGCGGCCGGCGCAACGGCCAGCATCAACAGCATGGTTATGAGGAATGCACGTCTCATTCGACCGAGACCTCTCTTTCAATGATATCACTCGTCTGGCCCGTCAAATCGCGCGCGACGAACTGGAACTGATGTGTTGCGACCGGCTCGTTAGCCGAGATGTTGATGGTGACGGTGTAGCGACCATCGCCGGCAACGTCATCACCGCCCTGGCCGGTGTCATACATGCGAACCCGCGAGGCGGGGTTGGCCACGTTCCAGAACTCGACGGAATCGATGTTCTCGAGACCGTCAGGATCAGACACGACGGCGACAAACTTAACCGGGGACGTCCCTGACGCAGGCCGCTGGATTCGCTCGGGCACGATCACTTCCTCGATCACCGGCGGCTCCCCCGTCGCACGGTAGCGGAGCATGGCCGTCGCACGGTTGCTGATATTCCCCTGTTCATCAACTGCATACACGACGACGGGGTAGTCTCCGACCATGCCACGCGGCAGCAGGAGCTGGAAATCCAACCCGTAACGCCGTCCATCTGACGCAGGAAGCAAATCGCCTTCTGCCATCGTTTGCGTGGTCTGATACGGCAGCCGGACGACGAAGCGCACCGACGCCACGCGGGCCTCGGGGGCGACAACATCCACCCCGATACTCACCGGGATTCGAACCAGATCGCCGTCGAGGTACGACGGGTCTTCGTCCAAATCCACGAGCCCCGGGGTGACCTCCAGCGCGGATACATTTGGGAGCCGGCTGACGGGTTCAACGAGGCCGGGCGCGGTATCGCAGCCGATCAGTATCGCGGCCGCGACGGCAACAAAAGCTAATTTCTTCACAACGGACGAAGTCGAAACGAGGAACGAGCGCAGGGTCACAAACACGAGCGTCCGGCATATCGAGCGCCGCGAGCGCGGCTCGACTGATTGGATTCGACGCTGGTGCCGGACCGCAGAAACTGCATATTCAGACAAATAACGAAAGAGGCGGTCGTATCCGTGGCGTCATCCGGTGGGGGTTACCTGGGAGGTCGCGCCAAGATACACATTCCGCTCGGCAATGAAAGGTGTCAGAGGATGTAGAGCGGACGGAAACTGAAGCACAGCACGAAGATGATGATGCACAGAATTGCCAGCGTCTTGCGTCCAGGTGTCAGCGGTTGTTCGACCTGCGTCGGCGGGTGATCAATTTTGATGAGCGTGACGATCAGCAGGGTCCAGATAAACCACGCCGAGTAGCCAATCTCATTTAGGAGCGGCAAGACGGTCTGGCTGAGAACGGCGAGCACCATCGTCAGAACAAGTGCCCCGATAACCACCGGAAGCGCGCGGTCGAAGACGCGGAGGTAGAAGAAGTACAATATCCCCGCAAGCACAAACCATGACAACTCCGCCACGACAGGATGGATGGACTCGAGCATCGGTCCCGACTCGGCGGCAAAGCCAATCGCGCCCGAAACGAGCAGCAGCGAGACGAACATCCGGGCAAGCCGGCCATGCCATTTAGGGCCGACGAGTGCGTAGAGAATGTGGCCGCCGTCAAGCTGCCCCACCGGCAACAGGTTCAACGCCGTGAAGAAGAGCCCCAGCCATCCAGCGAAGAGCAATGGATAGTGATAGAGCTCATACATCGGCGGGGCATCCGCCACGAACTGCGACAGGATGACGTAGAGCAGCGTCCGCCCCACGACCAGCGTGATCTCTCCTTCGGATTCCGGCCGAACGTCGGGGAAGGTCCCGTGCTGTTCGACGTGCTGTTTCAGCACCTCGTGACCGGGAAGATCGAAGACCATCTCCGGCGAGGGAAGCGTCGCGAAGGCTACAATCAGCAGCCCCAGTGCCGCAACAAAGCCCGCCAGCGGACCCGCTGCGCCGATATCGAAGAGCACCCGCAGGCTGGGCACCGGCTGCCGGATGCGGATGACCGCGCCAAGCGTGCCGATGCCCACGAACGGCAGCGGGATGTAATACGGGAGCGAGACATTGACGCCGTGCGAACGTGCAGCGAAGTAATGCCCGAACTCGTGAATCGACAGAAACAGCAGCAGCGAAACGCCGAACCGCAGGCCGTCCGGGACGAACCACCACGGCCCAAGGCTCTCGTACGCCAGCACCCTTCCCACCAGAATCCCACCGGCGTGGACAGTCGTTGCCAGCGTGATCAGAAAGAGTAGCGCGTGCAGCCAGTATCGATCGCGCGGCTGGGCTGCTCGTCCCTGTGCCGTAGATCGCTCGTACTGAGCAAACCCTTGAGCCGGGCTCCTATCCCAGACGTCGATCGACTGACCACTATCACTCATGCAGCCAGCGCCCCGAGCCCGCGGGCGATTCGGTCAAGAGCCTCGTTAAGCGTTTCCTCCGACGCGGCATAGGAGATCCGCAGGCCGGATGGATCGCCAAAAGCCTCGCCCGGCACCAGCGCTACATCGTGCTCCTCGAGGAGGTAGAAGCAGAGGTCCTGGGCAGACTCGATGGTGGTCCCGCTCGACGTGCGACGGCCGAAAAACGCATCGATCTTCGGAAACACGTAGAACGCGCCTTCAGGAACGGGGCAGCGCACGCCGTCGATGGCGTTTAGCCGGTCGATGACCAGGTCGCGGCGACGCCTGAACTGCTCCACCATCCCATTGACCGGCTCTTTGTCCATTCGCAGCGCGGCCACGCCTGCGGCCTGCGTGATTGTCGATGGTGCCGACGTGAACTGGCCCTGCAGCTTCGATACCGCCTTGGCAATGGCACGATCAGCCGCCAGATAGCCCAGGCGCCAGCCGGTCATCGCGTATGCCTTGGAGAAGCCATTGACCGTGATAGTCCGGCTGAACATGCCTGGCAGCGATGCGAAAGAGACATGCGTCGCGCCGAAAATAACGTGCTCGTAAATCTCGTCGGAGAGCACGTACACGTGCGGATGACGGCGCAGGACCTCGGCAATCGCTTCAAGCTCTTCGCGAGGGTAGACACTGCCCGTCGGGTTCGACGGCGAGCACATGATGAACAGCCGCGTGTTCTCATTGATGGCGCGCTCAAGCTGCTCGGGCGTGATGCGGTACTCGGTATCCACGCTCGTCTCAACCGAGACAGGCTCGGCTCCCGCAAAGCGAACCATCTCGGGATAGCTCACCCAGTACGGAGCCGGAATCAGAACTTCGTCTCCAGACCGGCACAGCACCGAAATGGCCATCGCGACGGACTGCTTCGCCCCGTTCGAGCAGACGATATCTTCGACGGCGTATTCGAGGCCGTTGTCCTTCTTGAGCTTGTCGACGATTGCCTGCCGAAGCTCAGGCGTACCGGGATTATCGGTGTAGTGCGTCTGGCCCTCGTCGATGGCCCTGCGGCCGGCCTCCGAGATTACCTCCGGCGTACCGAAGTCGGGCTCGCCGGCACTCAGGCCGATGACGGGCCGCCCCGCCTGCTTTAACTCGCGCGCCCGCGCCGACATCGCAAGGGTCGCAGACGGCTGCATGGCGGCAACACGAGGATTGAACGAAAGAGTTGAGGTATGATCTGTCATAACGACGGATGATGAACTTACTTTAGGAAACGGCCGCGTCCCCGCCCGGCACGTGGACGCGCGGAAACTACGTTAAGGCAACTTAGCGTTGCACACTGCGCCGCTTTTTCGACAGCATCTCGTGAACGGCAGGCGGCACGAACTCATCCACCGCCCCATCCCACCGGTGAACATCCCGCACGATCGATGAACTTGTAAATGCGTGCGCCTCGGACGTCATGAAAAAGACGGTTTCCAGCTCGGGATAGAGTTTTCGGTTAGCAAAGGCCATCCGAAACTCATAGTCGAAGTCAGACACCTGCCTGAGGCCGCGCACGAGCGCCACGGCACCGCGCTCCCTCGCCCGATCCACAATCAATCCTTCAAACTGCGCCACCCGCACACCCTCAAGGTGCTCCGTGCTCTTCTTGACCATCTCAACACGCTCCTCGACGGTGAAAAGCGTGTTCTTGCTCGCGTTGATCGCAATGGTCACCTCGACCTCGTCGAAGACGCGGAGGGCGCGCTCAAGGATGTCGAGATGCCCGTGCGTTAGCGGGTCGAACGTTCCGGGATAAAGGGCAAGCCGGCGGTCGGAGCTCATGAGTATCTGCTCTTTGGGATAGGGATTACGCTCATCGCTGCGTTCGAGCGTCATTCCTGGTGGTCTTCGCCGACAGGCTCAGCGTGATACACGGCCAGAACGCTTTTACCATACCGACGCGAGGTTTCGAGATTCGGATGTTGCCCCGGTGATACGCGTGCGTCATGCTCGAGAACGAAGACGCCGTTCTCACTCAGATGCGGTAACACCATTTCTGGAAGTAACGGCAAGGACGGCAGGTTATACGGAGGATCGGCGAGCACGAGGTCGTAGGCGCGCCCGGCGTAGCGTTTCAGATACGCGATCGCATCCATCCGCACGAACTCGCACGCTTCACCGATGCCGAGGCTCTCCGCGTTGTCACGCGCTACGGCCATCGCGCGGCCGTCGGTTTCTATGAATGCGGCAAACTCGGCACCTCGGCTCAGGGCTTCGAGGCCGAGCGCCCCGCTTCCTGAAAAAAGGTCAAGAACCCAGGCTCCGTTGAGATCTATTCGCGTCGCCAACAGGTTGAAGACCGCCTCCCGGCTCCGGTCAGTCGTCGGTCTGGTACCTCGGCCTTTGGGAGTACTTATCCGGTGGCGTCGAAATCGTCCGCCAATAATCCGCATGATGACAGGAGAAATTGTTCAGGCAGGATGCGGTCCTACGCATCGGGCCTGGGGCGGTTCGTCGACGGCCGGCACACCAAGCTCAAACAGCCGCGCCCACGCATGGTAAGAACGCACCGCCGTCATAATCTTCGTCCAGCGTCGTCGGGTCGATGTTGACGAGCATGAGCGGATCGAACGCAGTAGGCGTGACGCCGAAGGCGAGTTTAAACGTTGGAAGGTCCTTGCGACTACCCTCGCCGTAGACCAAGACCCGTCCGACGCTGACAGGGTCGTACCCGAAGCGCCGCAGGATATTCGCGGCGAAGAATGCCGCATCGGCCTCAGTCATGCCGAGCACACCATGGCTGAAAAGCCACTGCCGGTCCTTTGCAAACGCGAGTTCGTAATGACCTTCGTAACAGCCGACGGCCATCACGATACCGTCCTCTTCTTCCTCCCTCACCTGCTGGAATCGTTGAACGGCCTTACCGGCGGCCACCCGCGATGAGCAGACCTGGAACGAAGATCCCGGCAAGGCGCCGGCCAGACGACCGAGCTTCTTCCGGACATCTTCGAGGGTCACTGAAACACCCAGCCACCTCTCTTCGAAGTGACTTTCATCGTAAGCTTCGCCCGTCAGATTCAGGTCGACCATTAAGTCGGGCCCTGTGCCGTAAAGCAGTGCCGCCTCTTGGCGCGCCCTTACTTGTAGGCTCGAGCGGGGAAGATCGCTTGGTACGGCGGAGAAAAAGGTGCGGACAGCCGGCGGGCGTAGCACAAAGCGGAGCTCCGAGGCTACGGATCCCGCGAACACATCGCGCAGAGCACCTCGGACCGAGAGCAATTTGTCGCTATCGGGGCTGCCGACCAGTTCATCGACAACGTTGAAGTCGAAGTCGCAACTGCCCAGTCTCAGCAGCCGCCGCCGTCCACCATACTCCTCAATCTCTGCATACTGCAGCTGTCGACCCTGAACGTCGACGGCCGCCCTGGCAACTGCTTTCATCACCCGAGAAGAATAGTGGCCGATGCGCACCTGCGCTTCGGAACCGAGGTCAACCGACGCTTACTCCCAGCTTGCGGCGTTCAGACGCGTCACGTCGGGCCGCTCCGAGCCGATCCGATCGTTCGAATCCGGATCCTCGAGCAAGTAGATGTCCACGTTCGACGTATCGTTGAGCGTGTACTCAAACTGGCGCCCCGTTCTGGGCGAGTAGATCAGCGAGTCGGCCGGATACTGCGCCGAGAGCACACTGTCGCGCCGTCCTTCGCTCAGCGAGTCGCGAACAAAGTAGACGAGTGAATCGAGCGAGCCCGGAAAACGTCCCGCCCGCTGTTCATGGGCAATTAGTGCCGAGCGCACGTCTGACATTCGCTGACGCGTGAGCTCTGTTAGTTCACGTTCCTGCTCGATCACTTTATACGGTTCGGTGATCGACAGGTACAGCCAGTACGCCAGAACGACGATGACTAATGCGAGAAAGATCTGCAGGCCGGTTCGTACGGCCTGGCTGCTATCAGCCATATGACTCTATCCCTTTTCTGGACTGTTGGTGAGCGGAAGGATGGGATGCACCGGGCACTTTAGCGGCGCGAAGTTAACCGAAGGTCGTTCTAAAAGCAACTTGCACACAGGCCGGCCGGAGCCGAAAACAAACCGAGTCAACTACGGTATGCACGATCGCCCGTAACAGAATACACGACAATCGAAGCCGCTCGGCGTTGCTGTCGCCCGCCTGCTTCATCAAGTTTACACAGCTCTGAGGTACACAGTATCGTGAGAGGACTGCTCATTAATATTGATCACGTTGCCACGCTCCGGAATGCCCGTCAGGAAAGTTTCCCGGACCCCGTGCATGCTGCCGCAATTTGCGAGGCAGCCGGCGCCGACGGCATCGTGTTTCATCTACGCGAAGATCGACGTCATATTACGGATCGGGACGTTGTGCTGCTAAAGGAAACCGTAAAGGGCAAGCTCGATTTCGAGCTGTCGACCGATCCGGAGATGGTGGCTATTTGCTGCGATACGGTGCCTGCGCTTGCGACGCTCGTACCAGAACGGCGTGAAGAAATAACCACTGAAGGCGGCCTTGACGTCATCCGCTCGCGCGAGCGTCTTGACGGTATCATCTCCGCGATGTACGACGCTGGGATCGAAGAAGTCGCCCTGTTTGTCGATCCAGTCGTTGAGCAGGTCGAAGCCGCGCATGACGCCGGCGCCAACACGATCGAGTTGCATACCGGTGATTATGCGAATGCGAAGACGCGTGCCGAACAGCTCCGCCTTCTGGAGAAACTCCGCGTCGCGGCCGACCGTGCCACGGAACTCGGTTTAAAGGTGCATGCCGGCCACGGGCTCGACTATGTCAACTTTCCGCTGTTTGCGAAACAGGTCGCTGCGGTGGAGGAAGTTTCGATTGGCTTTGCCATCGTGGCGCGTGCCGTTTTGGTTGGAATGGATCAGGCGGTGCGTGACATGGCCACCCTCGTCAAGAAATCGTACACCGCATGAGCGATATGTCATCAGGAATGGGGATCGTCGTCCCGGAAGGCTTCCGAAGCGGGTATGCCGCGCTCATCGGCAAGCCGAACGTCGGCAAGAGCACGCTGATGAATGCCCTCATCGGTCACAAGCTGTCAATCGTCACGAAGAAGCCGCAGACGACCCGGCAGCGTGTCATCGGTATCCTGACGGGCGATGATCATCAGGTCATCTTCGTTGATACGCCGGGCGTCATCGAACCTCGCTACCGCCTTCACGAAGCGATGATGCATAGCGTGCACGACGCTGTGGCTGATGCCGACATCGTTATTTTTATGGCCGATGCCACACTCGAGCGCGTTGACGAGCTTTCACTAGAGGTGGCCGGTGAGCGGCCCATGCTGCTCGTGATCAACAAGATGGACCTCATCAACCGTGAGCTGGCGCTGCCTCTGGTTGAGCGATATCAAGAGCACGGCCGCTTTGAGGAGGTGATCCCCGTCTCTGCGGTGACCGGATACAACCTCGACGTGCTGCGCCAGGTCATCGTCGATCGACTGCCCGAAGGACCGCCCTTCTATCCGCCCGACATGATCTCGGAGCACCCTGAGCGGTTCTTCGTGGCCGAGATCATCCGCGAGAAAATCTTCGAGCTGTTTAGGCAGGAGGTGCCGTACGCTGTTCAGGTGAACATTGTGGCGTATGAGGAGAACGATGCAGGGAAGGACGTGATCGACGCCGAGATCGTCGTGGAGCGGGATTCCCAGAAAGGGATCATCATCGGGAAGCAGGGACAGGCGCTGAAGAAAGTCGGAATCCGCGCACGCAAAGACATCGAAGAGCTAACCGGCCGGCCGGCGTTCTTGCGGCTCTTCGTGAAAGTCCGCGAAGACTGGCGCAATCGCGACTCGTTCCTCAAGACGTTCGGCTACCGCACCTGAGCCGCTTCCAGGTCCACACGCAGACCGAGACCTGTTAGTATGTCTGCGACGTCGGGACGGAGCATCGCGCCGTCGATGCCATATCTGCCGAACGAGTAGCGCCGCGGATACGTCCGGCGTAACTCGCGGAATGCCGCTGAATGCGAGGCGGATGAGTTTTGCGGGGCCGCCGGCGATCGGTTCCACAACGCCTCACGCATGCGTCTATCGTCCGCGAGGATGTCGTACATCTGCACAACCGCATACCGCGCCGCTTCGACTGCGTCGAGCGTGGGGTCGGGTGCAGTAATTAGGTGCTCATCCTCGGCCTGCAGCGGACTCAGGTCGATCTCGATGCCAAAATAATCGGCCATAACTTCGACGACCATCCGGCTACCGAGGAGCTTGCTGTCGTACGAGTATCCGGCAATATGGGGCGTCCCGATCGTGGCTCTTCCGAGTAGCTCAAGCGAGACGCTGGGCTCCCCTTCCCAGGTGTCGACGACCGCGTGGTGCACTTTCCCGGCATCAATTGCACGAATGAGGGCCGCGGTGGCGACGACTGGCCCGCGAGCCGCATTGATGAACCAGACGCCCGGCCGCATGCGTTCAAATGCTCCGTCATCGATTAAATGATGAGTTGGGAAGGGTCCTGAATGTTCAAGCGGCGTGTGGAGTGTCACTACGTCGGATGCCTCAAGCAAGGTGTTCAGCGTCACAAAGCCGCCTTCGGCGCGTGCTCTCGGCGGATCATTCCTCAGGACACGCACGCCCAGCAATTCTAAGCGCTCGGCCAGCCGCGAACCCACATTCCCACAGCCGACTATCCCCACCACCAGATCATTGAGCAGGCGTTGCTCTCGCGAGCACAACACGAGAAGCGCCGCGAGGACATACTCGACCACCGAGACCGCATTGGAAGCCGGGGCATGTCGAAATTCAATGCCTGCTTCGCGCAAGAATTTGGCATCGATATGATCAACGCCCGCCGTCGCTGATCCCACGAATCGAACCGGCGTGCCTTCGAGCAGACCGCGGTTGACGCCCGTAACGCTGCGAACAATCAGCGCATCGGCCTGCTTTAGTGCTTCAGCGTCGATCTTCTCCGCCGGCAACAGATCGATCGTGCCGAGCTGGGAGGCGATATCCCGCAATCCAACCGCGTTCTCGTCGGCTACAATGTGAAATTTATTCTCATGCATCGCCTAATTCGTGCAGATATGGTGGTTTTTCGGCGGCTGTGGACACCAGGCCCGGCAGTTTTCGGAACGACCGGTGCTGTGCGGGGTTGTCGCGGCATGTCAAGATCGTCATCATTTAGCCCAAAGCGTTACTAAACAGTGACTTACGGTCTTTTGACTCCGCCCTTCGTGAAGAATGTTTTCATCGGGGATTGTCGTGACAAATCCGAAACAATCACACCCCCAAATCCATTTATCACAATCACTTAGGTGCGAACATGGCGGGAGTCCTCTCATCACCCGGAGTGTGCCTCCCATTCCCATCACAAAGCCGTTAACCTATGAATAAAAAGCACACCACCGGCCTCCTCCTCTTCACCCTTCTGCTGACGTTTATTGGCGTTGTCGTTATTGGTGGTGATGGAATGGTCGAGCGCGCTTCAGCCACGGCCGTCGCTTCTGTCGACGCCGGTGTTGAATCAGAAACCGCGGCTGAAGAATCGTCTGAGGTAGCTGAATCCGAGCAGCACATGATTCATGATGTGTTGCAGAATCCCCGCCGGGTCAAGCCGTTGCCACCCGAAAAGCTCGACTCTGAGACCCTGTGGCTGGCCCGCGTAATCTATTCGGAGACGAAGCGTCCGGAAGAGATGGAGCTTGTGGCATGGGTCGTCCGCAACCGCGTTGAGACCGGCTATCGTGGCAAGTCCTCGTATCAGAGTGCCGTTCTGGACCCGTACCAGTTCAGTGCATTCAATCCGGGAGGTCGGAAGCGTGCGCATTATTCCTCGCTGACGCATGACTCAAAAGCTCGTGGCTTTGAGAGCGCCGTGAGCATCGCTTACAGCGTACGCCATGCCGACTCAAACTACCGTCCCTTCAGCATCAACACGCGCCACTTCTATTCGGAGCAGTCGATGGTAGGTGTGCGGCACCCCGCCTGGGCAAACGGCGGCCGAAAAGTCACACCGCAGCGACCGTTTGATGTCGAAGAACGCAGGTTCAGGTTCTTCGAGAACGTGTCCTGATCTGCTAGGATTTCGACGAGAATATTGAGGGCGGGCTCCAGACGGGGCTCGCCCTTTTTGTTTGATCGTTCAATGTTACGCCTCCGTCGTCAACTCCATCAGCTCTCTACGCGTTGGGCGGTGAAGGTCAGATAAAGACGAGGAGCACGATATGACGTCCAATAGAAAGGAGACGATTGACTTTGCATCGATCGTCGATGAGGATCAATTCAAAGAGGTGGTGGAGCCGCACATGCCGACGATGGTGCGGCTTGCGCGGCGCGAGCTGGCGTATTACGTGGCCCAGCGTCAGATCCATCCGGGAGATTTCACGCCGGAGGAAGTCGCCGGTGAAGCATGGATCCACGCGTGGCAGCACCGGGCTCGGAAGCCCGAGCAGATGTCACTTCGCGGCTGGCTGCTCGGCATCACGCACCGGATGCTCGTGGGGCTCGTGGACAACCAGCAGCGATATCGCGAGGATAAATCGATCTCACTCGACGAGCCGCTTCCGGTTAACGTGGCGTCGCAGCATACGGAGGAGTTCTTCTGGGACTGGCACCACCCGGACGCCGAGTTGACCTGGGAGGATGTTACGCCGGCCGCGGTGCCGGAAGATCTCGAGTTAACGCTCGACGATGCCGACGACGACCAGGTATTCGCCGATGAAGGCGACCGTCATGTGCTCATGATGCACTATGAGTTCGCCGTTCCGATACCTGAGGTATCCTACATCATGAACAGGGCGGCGCGCGAGGTGGGCGAACTCATCGCGTCGGCCCGAGTGTCGCTCTCGGAGCGCGGCCTGGCCCAGGGCGAGATCAGAGAGGTCGACGAACCTACGCCGCCAAGAGCCGCCGATCGGTAGGGCGGGTCGAACACTCTACTGCACCTTCAGCACCAGCTTGCCGGCGGTTTCGTTCGCGCCCATGCGGCGGTGCGCTTCCGCAACGTCCGTCCAGTCGAGCACGTCGTCAATGACTGGCTTCACGCGGCCATCGTTGAGCATGGGCACTACACGCCGTACGAAGTCGGCGGTGAGCTCCTGCTTATACGCGAGCGAACGATTCCGCAGGGTTGACGCGACGACGGTTGCGCGCTTGGCGAACATCCGCGCGACGTTCAGCTCGTTGGCTTTAGCGCCGCCCAGCATTGCGAGCATAACGAGCCGACCATCCATGGCCAGCGAGCGGATGTTGCGGTCGAAATAGGACGCGCCGATGAAGTCGACGATGACGTCGGCGC
>CAZRTY010000013.1:0-20015 GCA_964603055.1 uncultured Rhodothermales bacterium
GCCGATGTGCCGGAGCCCTCGGCGGTTGATCCGACGAACGGACTCTTCGTGGTCGTAGCCGACCGTGCCTCAGGATCGCTGTTTCAGTACAGCCGAGACATGGCGCCGATCGGTCCGCTCGGTAGTGGTACTGTGCGAGCGCCGCTTTCGACCCGGGATGACGCAGGTGAACAAGGTGTAGGATCGGCTTCCAGCAGAAGGGCGTCCGCCGATGACATCACAGTCGGGCGGGAAGGCGACATCTTTATCCTCGACAGCCGGGCTCGGCATGTTGTTCGACTCGACCCGTACTATCGGATGGAACGGGTCATCGGCGGTTTTGATGATGGCAATGATGCGCTGGCGGAACCGGTCTCACTTTGTCTGGATGACGATGGGACGCTCTTCGTGGCGGATGATGGACCGAAAGAGATCGTTGTGTTCGATATGCACGGAGCGAGGACGAACAGCCGCCCGTTGACGGGGGAAGAGTCGATTCAAGCGCTTCGATGCGATCCAGACGCACGTCTCGTCGTCCGTGAAACCATGATCGATCTGGTGACGGAGACTGAGACCAGGCAGATTGTGCTCGATGTCCCTATCGATACTGAGCTACGAGATGTCGCCCGTATCGGAGACGACTTACTGGTGCTTACATCACGACATTTGTATCGGACGTCCGGGCCTGCGAACCTGAGGACTGCGGCCGAATGAGGACGATGCTCGCCGTCGACCTCGGGCTGAAGACGGGCCTCGCGCTGTTTTCGGACGAGCCTCGTCTGATCTGGTATCGTTCTCAAAATTATGGATCTGCGGAGCGACTGAAACGGGCGGCGTATTCTGTCATTCATGACATGCCGGATCTCAGCTACATCGTGATCGAAGGCGGCGGCGTTCTGGCTCGTCCGTGGGCGCTCCAGGCAGCCAAGCACGATGTCGAGGTGCTCATGGTTAGCGCGCATGAATGGCGCGCAGCGCTGCTGAAGAAGCAGGATCAGGGTCCCACAAAACGTGCGAAACGATCTGCAGAATCGCTCGCGCCGAAGGTGATCGATGCCCTGGGAGGCAAGCGGCCGACCTCATTGCGGCACGACGCGGCCGAAGCTATCCTCGTCGGACTCTGGGCGATGGGCCGTGTCGGCTGGATCGACCGGTTTCGCGATTATATTTGATCGATCCGGCGTTACTCATCAAGAAGCCGCTCATCAAGACAGCGCACGTCAAACCGCGCATCAACAGGCATTGCACCGACTGGATACGACTCGACGCATCGCTACAGCTACGTCTCTCCTCTGACAATCCGCCCGGCACTGGTGCGTTACGCCTCGGTCGTTCTGCTATTGTGGTTTGCGGTATCCGCCGCTTACGCGCAGCCGGTACCCTCTCCTCGGCACACGCATGAGTTGAGGCTGACGCCTGAGGCGGGGCCGGAATATCCCATCGAGCGGTTCGCGATTCCGGCGAGCTTCCAGCTCGATGTCAACGGCGTCGAGGTGGACAGCACAGGATTCCGCGTTGAAACGCGCCGCAATACGATCCACATCGACCAGGCAGTGCTCGACACGGCGGAAGTCGTCCTACTCCGCTACCGAACAATCCCGTTCAGCCGCTCACCGGAGTTCACGTTCGTCGACACGACGACCATCCCCCGAGATACCGGAGCCGTGCGTACGGCTGCGCCCATCTTCCGCGGTGCAGACGCAGATCCGTTTGCCGGCGTCTCATTGCAGCGGCGCGGATCGATCACGCGGGGCGTCTCCGCCGGCTCAAACCGGGATGTCGGTATAGAGTCGGGCCTGAGGCTCGAACTATCGGGTGAAATTGCCGAAGGCGTGGGCATCCGGGCGCTGCTATCGGACCAGAACACACCCATCGTACCTGAAGGCACGACGCGCCGACTCGAGGAATTCGATCGTGTGCTGATCGAGATTGATGCACCGGTCGGCGCCGTCACCCTCGGGGACGTCGATCATGTCGTCTCGGGGCCTGCATTCGCGCGGCTGTCCCGCCGTGTGCAAGGCGCTGCAGTTTCTTCCCGCGTGTTCTCGCCGGAGGGAGGCCGGCCAGGGGGATTCGTGAGGGCGGCTGGTGCCGTGTCACGCGGACGATTCCGGTCGCAATTGCTCAACATCCAGGAAGGCGTCCAGGGGCCCTATCGCCTCACGGGCGCTGAGGGAGAGCCGTTTGTGCTGGTCATCCCCGGATCCGAGACGATTTACTGGGATGGCGTCCCACTTACCCGAGGAGAGAATGACGATTACATAGTCGACTATGCGACGGGTGAGATCCGTTTTACGTCGAATCGCATCGTTTCGGAAGAGCGCCGCGTGCTCGCCGAGTTTGAATACAGCACTTCCCAGTTCACACGAACGCTGGTGAGCTCACATGCGGAAGTTCATTTCTGGGAGGGCGCTCGCGGACCACGCGTGAGAATCGGCAGCGCGTTCATTCAGGAGGCTGACGGCTCACGCTTTCTGGACGAAGCGGGGCTGACGTCTGCAGATTCACTCGCCCTGGCGCAAGCGGGCGATTCACCGTCGTATCGAGCCGGAGCAGAACAGGTCATTTTCGATCCCGAGGCGCCGTTCGTCCAGTACATCTTGCGGGATACGCTGCGCTCCGATGGCTCGGTGGATACGTTCTTCGTTGCGATCGAGCGGCGTCCTCAGGCCGGCGAGTCGGTTTATCGCGTGCGGTTTACCCACGTTGGCGATGGCCTGGGCGATTACATCCGCGCCGGCCATACGCTCAATGGCATCGCCTACGAGTACGTTGGGCGTGGCCGTGGGTCCTACCTGCCGGTTCGCCGCTTGCCTCAGCCGATGCAGCACAATCTCTTCGACGTGTACGGCAGCGTGGCGGTCATCCCGAACATCGAGGTTTTCGGAGAATGGGCACGTTCGTTTCAGGATTTGAATCGGCTGTCCCCGCTCGACGCGGAGGATGATGCAGGCTCGGCGTACGAAGCCGGCGTGCGCATTTCCCCGATCGAACTGTGGGAGCGGATTGAGGTCTCCGGCATGTATCGACACCGAAGACTCGACCGGCATTTCAATCCCTTCGATCGGATCCGACCTGTGGAGTTCGGGCGACAGTGGAATCTGGATGTGGGATCGACGCCGGCAAGTGGCATCCCGGACGCACGTGAGTCGACGGATGAAGTCTCCTTCCGTTTGTCGGATATCTACCTCGGCGATGCATCGTTCGAAGCGGCCCGCTTCAACCTCGGCGATCAGTTTTCGGCAGAGCGACGCGCCATGACGATTGCGGTAACCCCGCTCGGTCTCTCCACAGCCGAGTACCAGGGCGAGTGGATCGATAGCCGCAATGCGTTCAGCCTCGAGGACGGCTATTGGCAGCGTCACCTGGGTGCAGTTCGCATGCCGATTGCGCGCTTGAATCTCGTGCCGGGCGTCGAGATCGAGCATGAAGACCGGCGCCAGCGCCATCTCGATACCGACAGCCTGACCGCCGGCGCATTTCGCTTCACGCGCATCACGCCGGGCGTGCAGTGGCACGGCCTGGGACTCGATCTCGGCACCGAGATCAGTTTTCGTGATGAGGATGGCGTCATCGGTGGGCAGTTGATCGACGCGGCTCGGTCGACGACCGTTTCGTCGGATATCCGGTTCGATGCCGATCGATTGTCCGGGGAAGCCCGGATCGGCTACCGGACCAAAACGTATTCCGATCGATTCCGCGCCGAGATGGCCCGAGCCGATCAGAACTCGTTGCTGATCCGGAGTGCGTTCAGGTGGCGGCCGCATCCGCGAGCGGTAGATGCTAACGTGTCGTATGAGGCATCCAGTGAGCGAACGCCGTTGCTGCAGGAGATCTACATCCGTACAGGTCCTGAGCTTGGTGAGTATGTGTGGGAGGATTTCAACGGCGACGGCATCATCCAGATCGACGAGCTGATACCAGAGCGCACGCCAAACGAAGGCGTCTATGCACGAACATTCGTGCCGACCGACAGCCTCGTCTCGTCGGTCTCCGTGAACGCCCGCGCCGAACTCCGACTCGATGGAGACGCCGCCTGGAGGGGCAATGACGGCTGGCAAGGCGTGTTATCCCACATCTCATCCCGCAGCGTTGTTGAAGTGTTGGAAACCACGCGCGCGCAGGACATCACCCGAATCTACCTCTTGCATCTCCCGCGGTATCGCGATCCTGACAACACGATCAACGGCCGGCTTCGCATCCTGCAAGATATTTCGTTGTGGCCCCGCGGGCGGCGGGGGGGCCTCGATCTGACGCATTCTCAGGTTCGTTCCCTCAACAACAGAACGGCCGGCCTGGAAGAGCAGTTCATCTCAACCTGGCGCATCGACGCCCGGTGGCAGCCCGGCAGCGCCTGGACAACGCGCCTCGGCGTTGCACGCGAACGGAATCGGCAGGACAGCCGGCAGTTCGCCAGCCGGCAATTCAGTATAACTGGTTTTCGGTTGGAGCCTGAGGTGATCTGGCGGGCCGGCGATCGGCTTCGGTTCAGCACCCCGGTATCACTCGCGTGGAAGCACGACGCGCGCCAGGATCGAAGCGCACGGGTTGCGAGATTACCGTTTGACGTACTGTTTCAGGTGCCGCGCCGCTTGAGTTGGAACACTCGCCTTGAGCTGGCCAACGTCGACCTTACGGGTGAATATGTGGGGATGGCGCAATACGAGCTCACGGACGGCCGCGGCCCGGGCACATCGTGGATGTGGGGTTCCAGCCTCCGATACAGCATCAACCGGTACCTGCGGGCCACGCTCCAATACGACGGGCGCAGCGCGGCGGAGGCGCCGGTTGTGCACGCCCTCCGAATGGAGATAAGCGCAGTGTTCTAACTGCGACTCTCGACGATGGCGCCGTCTTCGGCCCCTAGCGGAAACTCCTCGTAGGCGTCGCGCCGAATATCGATACCGGCCGCCGATAGCTTCCCTTCGAGGTTCTCGTAGCCACGATCGAGATGGTAGACGCGCAAAACATGCGTCTCACCGCGGGCAACCAGGCCGGCCAGCACCAGCGAAACACTCGCGCGGAGATCGGTGCTCATCACCGGGACGCCCTGCAACTGATGCCCTCCCTCAATCACGACCTCGTTGTTGATCACGATAGCCTTCAACCCCATACGCGCAAGCTCAGGGATATGGTTGAAGCGGTCGTGATAGACATTGTCAATAATCCGGGAGTTACCCCTCGCCTGCGACATCAGGATCGTCCATTGTGCCTGGAGGTCGGTCGGAAATCCGGGATAAACAGCCGTCTCGATAGATACCGGCTGGATCTCATCCGGCGCCGTGATGACGAGCGCATTGTCGCGTTCTTCCACCGATGCACCGGTCGCCCGGAAGGCGTCGATGAACGCATCGCCGAGGTGCTCGGACGTCGCCCCCTCGAGCACGACCGGCTCGTCAGGTGAACCGGCCAGCGCAGCGGCAATCATGAACGTGCCGATCTCGATGCGGTCCGGACTGTTCGAAAACTCGACCGCTTCGAGCCGGTCCACGCCGTGGATCTCCAATGTCGTGGTACCCAGCCCGCGGATATCGGCGCCCATTTTATGCAGCATATCGCCGAAGAGCACAACGTCCGGCTCG
The DNA here is from genome assembly GCA_964603055.1 of uncultured Rhodothermales bacterium. Lineage (GTDB taxonomy): Bacteria > Bacteroidota > Rhodothermia > Rhodothermales > CAZKDQ01 > CAZRTY01. The sequence continues at coordinate 5,562 of CAZRTY010000013.1, forward strand.
CGTGCCGCATTCGAAATGCGCGAGACACCGTCCGCCCGCACCGCCGCCAGCATCAGGTTGATCGTCGTGCCTACGCTCGATGGCGTCATCTTAAAATCCCCACCTGAAGGACGGCCGTTCGGGACTTCCGCCACCACGTAACCCTGATCCAGCTCGATCGTCGCGCCGAGTGCCTCCATACCGCGGATGTGCAGATCTACCGGGCGGGGCCCCCAGGCGCAGCCTCCCGGAAGCGAAACGCGGGCTCGGCCACACCGGCCAAGCAGCGCGCCCAGCATGTAGAACGATGCGCGCATCTGCTTGACGAGCTCGTAAGGCGCCTCCGGATGCGAAATGTCCGTCGCATCGATCGTCATGATGTGGGTATCCGCGTCGAAGTCGACATCGGCACCCACCACGCGCAGCACGTGGGCGAACGTGATGACGTCCTTCAGATTCGGGATGTTGTAGAGCGTCGTGCGGCCTTCGGCCAGGACGGCCGCCGCCATCAGCGGAAGCGCCGCATTTTTCGAACCACTTACCGGCAACGTCCCACGCAGGGTGCTGCCGCCTACCACAACGAGCTTATCCATAAACACCGATCTTAATTAAAACGGCCTGACGAACGTCTCGGCCTCGCTCTACTCTTACGAACCTGACTGTTACGAACCGCGCTTACTACCGGTGGCATTCGAGAATGATCACCCTCGCTCGCCTAAGTTCCAAGAATATGCAGATCATGAACGCTCGTGAATCACCGGCTCTCGAGTGCCGTTCGACTACGCTGCCAACGTCAGTCAGCCTCCGCCAATGAATCAGCTCGTCTATCTCGACCACGCCGCGACGACGCCACTCGATAGGCGTGTCTTCGATGCGATGGTGCCATTCCTGAAAGAGGAATACGGCAACCCATCGTCAGTGCATCGCCTCGGACGCAAGTCGCGTTTCGCCGTTGAAGAGGCCCGCGAGCGTATCGCTGCGGTGATCGGCGCCGAGCCGTCTGAGATCATCTTTACATCGGGAGGAACGGAAGCCGACAACCTTGCGGTTCGTGGCTATATGGAGATGCACGCTGGAGGTCGTCTCATAACGTCGGCGGCGGAGCACGAGGCCGTCTTGCGAGCGGCAGACGCCGTTGGCGAGGGTGGGAGGCAGGTCGATGTGCTACGGCCGGGTGAAGACGGCGCGGTTGCAGTCGAATCCGTCAAGGATGCGCTTGAGCGCGGCGCGGCGTTGGTATCCATCATGCACGCCAATAATGAAGTGGGCACCATCTCGCCGATCGAGGAAATCGCGGAGCTCTGCCACGATCGCAACGTCGCGCTTCACACCGACGCCGTCCAGACTGTCGGGGTTTTGGATGTCGATGTTGCGAAACTGGGTGTGGATATGCTTTCCGCTAGTGCGCACAAATTCTACGGACCGAAGGGCGTCGGTTTTCTTTTTGTTCGGGGAGGGATTGAGCTTGCGCCACTTATTCGGGGCGGATCTCAGGAGCGCAAACGCCGGGGCGGCACCGAGAATGTGGCAGGGGTTGTAGGGATGGCGACGGCGCTGGAACTGGCGCGAGACGAGCGGTCCGAACGATTTCAACATGCGCTTGAGCTGAAGCAGCACTTGCTCGATGCGTTATCATCAGCGCTCGAAGGCGAGTACCGGATTTCCGGCTCGGCCGATCCGCAGCGCGCTCTTCCCAACATCATCAATATCCATTTTCCACCGGTCGACGGGAGGCCGATGGACGGCGAGATGCTGTTGCTGAATCTAGACATGGAAGGCATCCTCGTCTCCTCCGGGTCGGCATGTACGAGCGGCGCCGTAGAGCCGAGCCATGTGCTCCTGGCGATGGGGATCGCCAATTCGGCTGCTCAGGCGGCAGTACGAATTTCCACCGGCCTATCTACCACCGAAGATGCCATCGACCGAGCCGTCGAGGCCCTTGAGCGCGTGGTGAGGCGGATGCGGAGGCAGGCAGCCGCATGATCAGAACGAGTGTCGTCGTATTCGTAGATGAGCTTAGCCAAGAGACAGACGAGCTACTGCGCCAGGCTGCAGGCCGTTGGATGCGCGGTGATCGAGACGTCCGAATCATCCACTCGGAAGGAATTCAGCTGCCAACGTTGCCACTGGAAATAAGAACGAAGCCGGTGGCCGTGCTTGACGACAGATGCCGTGTTACCGCCGTTGTTGAGGCATTCGCGAATGGAGCCGAAGCCGTGACGATCATGAGCGCCGCTGCGCTGGATGCCCCGGTCGAATTTATCGACCTCGCGTTCGACAACCTCACCAGTGCTCGGTCAATCGCAATCGGTCCGTCGAACGAGTCCATTTACCTCGTTGCGATGAATGACCTCTTCGTTGAGGTCATCACGTTGACGGCAGGCGAAAAGAGATTTGATGACCTGTTGAGCGCAGCGTCCGAAGCGTCTTCGATCTCCATTATGCCTAATTGGCCGACGATGAACGTTTAAAGAGCATGGTTGAACCTGTTTCAACCGAGGTCTTGTGACCGAACCGCGACGTCTTATCGGGTGGGGCGGAGGGTACAGCCGGCTGACGTATTATCGGCCTCTCTATTCGCATCACTTCCATTTTTCAGTGTTCCAAGAGTTTGTAATGGAACAGATTCAAGTGGCCCCGCCGGGTCAGTTCAAGACGCTCGAGCAGTTTATCATCGAGCAGCAAGACCAGTTTCCTCACTCATCAGGCTCTTTTTCCCGGCTATTGCGCGACATCAGCGTTGCTGCGAAAATTGTCAACCGAGATATGCGCCGCGCGGGCATCGTGGATGTATACGGGGATTCAGGGGAGATCAATGTGCAAGGCGAAGTCCAACAGAAAATGGATTCGCTTGCCCACAATGAATTCCTGATCGCGCTCAAACGCGGCGGCGAATGCGCGCTCATCGGCTCCGAAGAGCATGCCGAGGCCATCCCTATCAGTACAAATGGCTCGGCGTCGGGCAACTATGTGGTCTTGCTGGATCCGCTCGACGGGTCGTCCAACATCGACGTCAACGTTAGCGTCGGCACGATCTTCAGCATATACCGCCTCCCGGAAGGCTGCACCAAAGCCACGCTCGAGCACGCGCTGCAGCCGGGCTCGCAGCAGTTAGGCGCTGGATATGTGGTGTACGGCTCATCGACTACGCTCGTTTACACCACGGGCCACGGCGTCAACGGCTTCACACTCGATCCGTCCATCGGCGAGTTTCTGCTGACGCACCCGAACATCCGCACGCCGAGATCGGGCAGGATCTACTCGATCAACGAGGGGAATTATAACTCGTGGCAGGTGGGGCTCAAGCGGTATATCAAGTGGTTGCAGCGGGACGATGGCGTGAGCCCGGGTCCGTACACCGCCCGTTATATCGGCTCCTTCGTCTCCGACTTCCATCGTAACCTGATCAAGGGCGGCATCTACATTTATCCGGCGTCACAGCGTGACCCCGAAGGCAAGCTCCGCTTGATGTACGAGGCCAATCCGCTCGCCTTTATTCTCGAGCAAGCCGGCGGTCTGGCATCCGACGGCCAGAATCGGATCCTCGATATCAAGCCCAAGACTTTGCACCAGCGAACGCCGATATTTATCGGGAGTCCGGATATGGTGCGGATGGCGGAGGCGTTTCTCGCAGGGAAGGAGCCGCCGAACTGACGCAGGCCCATCTGTCCGGTCTCTTGCGCGAATTCGAAAGATCCATGCGAGATGGTTAAAACTGAGACGGACGGCCCGGTTGTTAGAATCTCACTTAATCGCCCGGAGAAGCGTAACCCGCTCGACGGCGCAACGGTCGACGCGCTTCGCGAGGCGATTGCCGAAGCCGGGCGCGATGAGGCAATCCGAGCGGTTGTGATCTCGGGTGAGGGAAGCGCGTTTTCGGCCGGCGCCGACCTGGCTGCACTCGAGCGGATGCAAACCGCATCGTTCGAAGAGAATTTTGCCGACTCGCAGCGCCTCGCAGATCTGTTCCGTGAGATTCATACATCGCCGCTTCCAATCATCGCGCGGGTGAACGGCCATGCCATCGCGGGCGGCTGTGGACTCGCTGCGGTGTGCGATTTTTCCTTCGCCGTGAACTCGGCGAAGATGGGCTTCACCGAAGTTGGTATCGGGTTCGTCCCGGCCATCGTCTCGGTATTCATCCGGCAGAAGATCAGCGAAACGGCGCTACGAGATCTTCTTCTGACGGGCCGCTTGATCTCGGCCGATGAAGCTGCTCGAGTCGGTCTGATCACTGAGGCGGTTTCCGAGCGAGACCTCGACCCCAAGGTTGATGCCGTCATCCATCAAATCTCACATGGCACGAGTCGAAGTGCCGTCGCCCAGACGAAGTCGCTACTCGCATCACTGTCCGGCCAGTCGCTTGATGCTGCGCTCGAACTCGCGGCCCGCGCAAATGCCGAAGCCCGTGGCACGGCCGACTGCCGGGCCGGCGTGGCTGCATTCCTCAACAAGACGCGCCCACCCTGGGCGCAGCCTCGTTAGCTATGGATGCGATCCGCAACCAGTGAAATCAGACAACCTTGTCAGCGCAGAGGCGTGCAAGAGCGGGCACGAAAATTTCGGGCGATATGCGCCGCGCCCGGTTCCGCAGCAGTGAAATTCCCAGATTACCGTTTATCTGATGCCACAGGTGTCAACCAAGAACTACGCGCCACCGGATGGCATATGGACGCGAGCAACACTCCCGAGACCGTTTCTGGACAATCCGTGGCGGGATGATAAGGCCGAAGCTGCCGCTGCCTTCTGGGACTGGCACGTCGGCCTTTCTATTGTAGCCAGTAATCGGGATGCGCTCCGCGCTCAAGCTCTCGAATATGGTGCCGAGTACGGCATAGACGAGGCCGAGGTGCTCATGCAGGTCTCCGCCGCGGACCGAATGGCAGAAGGGCTGCGGCTGCAAGACGCCGACGATTTCAACGAGTTCGTGCGGCAGTGGACGGGCGCTCATACGCGGCTTCTGGCGGGTTTGGCCGGCGTCGGCGGCTATTCATGGCAGCAGCCTATGCTTGATGCGCTTAGCCGAGCTTTCTTCCTGACGGGAGCGTTAATGGCCCTTCCCGACGATCTCGAGCGAGATATTGTCGTCTTTCCTCTTGCTGAACTTGAGAAGGCGGGGGTGACGGTCGCCGAGTTGAAGGCGGGTGATGTGACTCCTGCTGTAAAAAGGCTACTTTGGCGGATGACGGTCTGGGCCCGGGATAACTTTGCCAACTCGGTGCGGCTTGTCGATGAAGGTTCGAGGCGCGAAGCGGCCGCTTTCCGCAACTGGTGGTTTGCCGGGGCAGAAATGCTGAACGTCATCGAGCGCAACAATTTCGACGTCTGGCAAAGGCCTCCCGAGCTCAGCATGTATCGGCGCCTGCTCGTTCGATTCCAGGCGCGCTTTGGCAACTTCACTTTCAAATGAGCGACTCGAGGGAGAAGCCGTGGAGCATCGCCAGGCGCTTTGCTTTTTACGCCGGATGCGTTAGCATTGCGGCGTCATATCCGAAACCATCAGTATTTATGGCCACCTACCGCGACGCCGGCGTTGACATCGACGCCGGTGAAGAAACGGTACGCCGGATCAAACCTCTGGTCCGCCGCACGTTTACCCCCGGCGTTCTCACCGACATCGGCGCCTTCGGCTCATTCTTCGAACTCGATCTCGAGAAATACCGCCGGCCCGTGCTCGTGTCGTCGGTAGACGGCGTCGGCACGAAACTAAAGGTGGCCATCATGACCGGCCGCCACGATACCGTGGGCCAGGATCTCGTCAACCACTGCGTTAACGATATCGCCGTCTGCGGAGCTGAGCCGCTATATTTTCTTGACTATTACGCCACGGGTAAGCTGAATCCGGACGATGCGGAAGCCGTCGTGAGTGGGTTCGCGAAGGCGTGTGAGGAGAATGGATGCGCGCTCGTTGGCGGGGAGACGGCCGAGATGCCGGGCCTCTATGCCGAAAATGACTACGACCTCTCCGGTACCATTGTGGGCGTGGTCGAGAAGGATGCCATCATCGACGGTTCGAAAGTCAAGCAAGGGGATGTGCTGCTAGGCTTGCCGTCGACCGGGCTCCATACCAACGGCTACTCGCTCGCCCGGCACGTGCTATTGGAGCGTTTCGACGTCAACGACGCACCGCCAGAACTCAACGGTTCGACACTCGCCGACGTCCTTCTCGCCGTTCACCGCTCGTATCTGCGCCCCATTCGTGCGCTTATTGATCTCGGCCTCGTACATGGATTTTCGCACGTTACAGGCGGAGGCATCGAAGGCAACACGGAACGAGTGGTCCCCGATGGCTTGAGTATCAAGGTGGATTACGACGCCTGGACCCGGCCGCCGATCTTTGACCTCATTCAGTCCACGGGCAACGTTCCCGAAGATGACATGCGCCGAGCATTCAACCTGGGCGTCGGTCTCGTTAGCATCGTGCCGGAGGAAAAAGTGGATGAGGCGATGCGCGCACTCGCCACCATCGGTGAGCATCCGTTCGTCATCGGCAGCGTTCAATAACTGATTGTTGAACATCATTTCCACAATCCATACCAGATGGAAACCCATCCGCTACCCAATGCGGTTGAAGACCCCATCTGATACGGGCATAATACCGGCAATCTCACTCAGTCATCAGAGATGATCTCGATCGTAGTCATCGTCGCTCTTAGCTACCTGGTCGGCTCCATCCCCGGAAGCCTCTGGATCGGAAAGCAAATTTATGGCGTCGACGTGCGTCAGCACGGCAGTGGCAACCCGGGTGCGACTAACGTCTTCCGGGTATTGGGATGGAAAGCAGGCGTGCTATGCAGCGTCGTGGATATGGGAAAAGGACTTGTTGCCGCGGGCCTGATCGCCATGATCCGGATTGATGCGCTGCCGACGATCGTCGACGTATGGCAGATGGATACCGTCGTGCGTCTCATTGCTGGCCTCGCCGCCGTCGCCGGGCATATGTTTCCGATCTGGGCCGGATTCCACGGCGGCAAAGGCGTCAACACGTCGGCCGGTGTGCTCTTCGCGCTGACGCCGGTTTCGATGATCATCACGCTCATCGCATTCGCCCTTGTACTCTTCGGCACGCGCTACGTGTCGCTGGCGTCGCTCACGGCGGCGATCGCGTTTCCGTCGACCGTCGCCATACGTAGATACGTCTTCGATGTGCAGTCACTCGATCCGAGTCTGCTGTTCCTAAGCCTGATCATGGCGGCGGGCATCTTCATCGCGCACAGGCCGAACATCGTACGCTTACTGCAAGGAACGGAGAATCGGATCAGAAGCTTCCGGCCGTCGAAGGGACGATTGCGGAGCGAATCGGTGCAGCACAATCCATAGTACAAGTCGCATTCTCACTCTCTTGCCAGTCAGGTGATGCACACGATCGCCGTTTTCGGAGCCGGAAGCTGGGGCACGGCGCTCGCCATCGTTCTTGCGAAAAAGGGGCACAACGTGCGACTCTGGGTCCGGCGCGCTGAAGCCGCCGCGCAGATGATCGAGGAGCGCCACAACCCGAGCTATTTGCCGGGTCTTGAGATCCCGCCGAATGTCGTCATCACGTCCGACCTTCACGACTGCGCGCGCGGTGCCGACCTATGGCTGATGGCCACGCCGTCACAGGCCGTGCGGAGTGTTGCCGAGGCGCTGTCGGACGTGGCCACGCCAGACCTTCGCATCGTCTCGGTGGCGAAGGGCATCGAGAACGGCACGCTGCTGACCACCACGCAGGTGATTCACCAATCCCTGCCGATCGTTCCTTTAGAGCACATCGTCGTGCTCTATGGCCCCAGCCACGCCGAAGAAGTAGCGGAATCCAAGCCGACGACGATCGTCGCAGCCTCGCATTCGCTGGATACCGCGCACGAGGTGCAGGATATTTTTATGACGGACCGACTTCGCGTGTACGTGAATCCCGACGTCATGGGTGTGGAGATCGCGGGATCGGTCAAGAACGTGCTCGCCATTGCAACGGGCATCGCAGAAGGGCTCGGCTACGGCGATAACACGAAGGCCGCCATCGTGACGCGCGGCTTGGCGGAGATCCGGCGCCTGGGCATGGCCATGGGCGCGGAAGCTATTACGTTCGGAGGGCTCGCTGGAATCGGCGACCTCGTGGTGACGTGTATGAGCCGGCTGAGCCGAAACCGCCATCTCGGTGAGCTCATCGGGCGAGGCATGACGTTAAAGCAGGCCGAGTCGTCGATGACCATGGTGGCCGAGGGAGTGCGGACGACGCAGTCGGTGCATCAACTCGCTGAACGTCACGGTATCGAGCTGCCCATCACGGCCGCCGTTCACAAGATTCTGTTTGAGGGAATGGCGCCTCAGCTCGCTGTAGACGAATTAATGTCACGAGAGGCGAAACGCGAAGACTGGCTTCCGGATATACTTCAGGATTGAAATGTCATCGTTCTTCGGCAGCCATCCCCATGACACTTCAGGAAGTCAGCCGTCTCGCCGCTCAGGGTGAGGGACGCTTTCTCGAGTTCAAGCGAAAAGTCCCGCGGCCTGAACGCATCGCGCGTGAGGTCATTGCTTTCGCCAATACGAAAGGCGGGCGCTTGCTCCTGGGTGTCGATGACGACGGCACCGTTGTAGGCCTCCGCGATGCAGGCGAGGAGGAGTTCATGCTGCTCCGGGCGATGAATAATTACTGCGATCCACCGGTCGACTTCGGCCTCGAGCGGGTTGAGATAGCCCACCGGCGTGACGTGGTTGTGGTGATGGTGCCGGAGAGCCGCACGAAGCCGCACTACCTCGTCGAAAACGAAGAGGAGGGGCGGACATCGGCTTTCATCCGTATTGATGACAAGAGTGTGGAAGCCAGCTCGGAGTCGCTCGCTCTCATGATGTCGCCGGAGTCGGAGCCGGTTCAGTTCGAGTTCGGCGACAAGGAGCGGCTCCTCATGCGATATTTGGAGGAATACGGCCGGATCAGTGTTTCCGAGTTCGCCTCGCTCGCAAACATCGCCGAAGACGAAGCGTCGCACACCCTCGTGCTACTCACCCGCGGCTCGATCCTCGAGCTCCAGGCGGATCACCGAGGTGATTATTTTACACTGGCTTACGACGCAGCCCGGTAGTCCGTCCCTGCTTCGATTTCTCGAGTTGCCTGCGTATCTTTCGGCGGCTCACCGCTCCTTATTGCCGTTATTGACCGGCCTTTATGCCTGTAGTAGAATCCATTCCTTTGCATGAGACCGCACGCGAGCGGTATCTCAATTACGCATTATCCGTTATTACGAGCCGCGCGTTGCCGGACATCCGCGACGGCTTGAAGCCGGTGCAGCGGCGCATCTTGTACGCGATGTACACGAACCTGCGCCTCTATCCGGATGGCCGCTATCGCAAGAGTGCGACGGTGGTGGGGGAGGTGATGGGTAAGTACCATCCGCACGGCGATTCGGCCATCTATGACGCAATGGTTCGAATGGCGCAGGGCTTTTCTCTGCGAGCGCCGCTTGTCGACGGCCACGGCAACTTCGGGTCGATCGACGGCGATCGCGCCGCGGCCATGCGCTACACGGAAGCGCGCCTGCAGCCACTCGCGATGCAGATGCTCGACGAGATCCGGAAGCAGACGGTCGATTTCCGGCCCAACTTCGACGGCAGTCTCTTCGAACCGATCGTGCTGCCGTCACGCGTTCCCAACTTGCTCGTCAATGGGGCAAGCGGCATCGCCGTCGGTATGGCCACGAATATCCCGCCGCACAACCTGAGCGAGGTCGTGCGAGCGCTCGTGCATGTGATCGACAACCCCGATGCCGACCTCGATGCGCTGACGGAGTTCATCCCCGGGCCCGATTTTCCAACCGGCGGCCGCATCCTGAACTCTCGTGAGGAGCTCCGGAGCATCTATGCCACAGGGGAAGGGGCGGTCGACCTGCGCGGCGAATATGAGCTCGAAGGGAAGACCCGCATCATCATCACATCCATCCCCTACGGGGTCGACAAGAGCGAGCTCGTCGAGAAGATCGCCGATCATATCGCGGCAGAGCGCGTTCCGCAATTGTCCGACATCCGCGATGAATCGACCGATGATGTTCGCGTGGTGCTGGAACTGAAGCGGGGCGCCAATGCGGAGGCCGCGATGGCGTATCTGTTCAAGCACACGATGCTGCAATCGCGCTTCCACTGCAACATCACGTGTCTCATCCCGACGGCCAATCCGGAAGTCGCCGCTCCGTCGCGGGTGGACCTGCTCACCATTTTGCGTGAGTTTCTGTCGTTCCGGATGGAAGTGGTCGTGCGGCGCCTGCGCTTTGAACTCGAGCAGCTCGAGCGCCGCATCCACATCCTGCGCGGCTTCGCGATCATCTTTGATGCACTGGACGAGGCAATTCGCATCATCCGTTCATCGAACGACAAATCAGATGCGGCACAACGTCTGATGCATCGCTTCGGCATCGATGACGAACAGGCCGACGCCATCCTCGAAACTAAGCTCTACCGGCTCGCTCAGATGGAGATTGATTCCATCATGCGCGAGCTCGAAGAAAAGGAGGCAAAGGCCGCTGAGATTCGCGCGCTGCTTGCCGACGAACCCGCGCGGTGGAAGCTCATTCGAGACGAGTTCACCGCGCTGGTGGATGAGTTTCATGATGACCGTCGGACGACCATCGCGGGTCCTGACGCCGCGCTCGAGTACAGCGCCGAAGACTACATCGTCAGCGAAGACGTGTATGTGATCGTGACGCGCGACGGATGGGTTAAACGGCAGCGATCGTACTCAGACATCCAGAGCATCCGCACGCGGGACGGCGACGAGGTGGGCTGGGTCATCGGAAGTTCGACGCGGGAAGTGGTGGGCTTCTTTACCAATTTCGGCCGTGCGTATTCAATCCGCATTGCCGACCTGCCGTCGACTACGGGCTACGGAGATCCCGTTCAGAAGCTCTTCGATTTCTCTGACAGAGAACGAATCGTGGGCGTCGTGTCGTTTGATCCGCGCGTATTGCCCGAGCCCGTCGAGCCGCCGGAAGCCGAGCCGATGCTTTTTGGAGAGGATGCGGAGAAAGAGGCGGCATCTGACGGTCCGTATTTGATCGCTGCGACGCGTGGCGGGCAAATCCTCCGCACTGCGTTTGGCAACATGGCTGAGCCGTCGAACCGGAACGGCCGTGCATTCATGCGCCTCGATCCCAATGATGAAGTGCTCGGCGTCGAAGTCTCGGCCGGCAATGAAAACGTCTGCCTTGCATCGCGCGAGTCATATGTGTTGATCTTCCCCGTAGGTCAGGTCAACATCGTCAAGGGAGCAGCGAAAGGTGTCCGGGCGATCCGGCTTGGCAGCAGCGACACCCTGATCGGCTTCACGCTCGCGGGCGCGGCGCGGCAGGGCCTCGAGGTGGAAACCAACCGGGGGCGCCGAGAGATCGTCCGCACCACCAAGTTCGACGTATCCAATCGCGGCAACCGAGGAAAGCAGCTCATTAAGCGGGGCAGCCTCGCACGGGTCGTTCTCCAGCCTACGGAAATCAGGCTCAACGGCCGCTCCTCGTAATCGCCGACCGCGAACGCCACACGACAGATAGTAAGATCATGGCAGAAACGAATTCCTATACCGGACGCGACATCCAGGTGCTCGAAGGTCTCGAGCCCGTGAGGAAGCGGCCGGGGATGTATATCGGAGGGACGGGGAAGCCGGGCCTGCACCATCTTCTGTGGGAAGTGGTCGACAACGCCGTCGACGAAGCGACCAACGGCTATGCCACGCAGATCGATGTCACGCTGCACAAAGATGGGCAGAGCGTCACCGTTGTCGACAATGGCCGCGGCATCCCGGTGGATGAGCACCCGACGAAGAAAATCCCGACCATCCAGCTCATCCTCACCACCCTGCATGCTGGTGGTAAATTTGACGGCTCGAACTACATCACGTCGGGCGGACTGCATGGCGTCGGCTCATCCGTTGTCAACGCACTCTCCGAAGAACTCATCGCTGTCGTCAAGCGAGACGGCAAGGCTTATGAGCAGCGGTACGCCCGCGGCATTCCCGTCACCGATCTCATCGTGGCGTCCGAAGCCGTGCGCGGCACCGGCACGTCGATCTATTTCCGGCCCGATCCCGAGATCTTTGAGTCGGTTGACTTCGATGCCGAGTGGATCCGCGAGAACCTTGAGATCAAGACCTATCTCAACAGCCGCCTCAAGATTTACTTCAACGATAAGGTTAACGGGAAGCGGTACGAGCTTCACCACGAAGGTGGCGTCCAGGAGTACCTCACGTATTTGTTGAAGGAGCAGAAGGTGCGCGCGGTTCACGATGAAACGTTCGTCGTAAGCCAGGATGCACTCAGCGACGGAAACCGCGTGGAGGTTGTGCTACAGTGGACCGAGGCGCCCCGCGAGTACATCCGCTCGTTTGTCAACGGCATCCCCACGCGCGATGGCGGGACGCACGAGCAAGGCCTGCGCGATGCCGTCCGAAGCGCGGTGCGCTCGTACATGGAAACGCACGACCTGATGCCGTCCAAGCTCGAGATCTCGGCAGACGACATCCGTGAAGGCGTCGTTGCCGTCATTAACCTCTTCATGGTCGATCCGCAATTTCAGGGTCAGACCAAAGAGAAGCTGAACAATCCGGAGGCGCGGTCGCTGATTGTCGGCGCCATCCGACTCGAGCTCGAGAAGTTCTTCAACGCACATCCAACCACCGGCGACGCCATCGCCACACGTGTTATCCAGGCGGCCAAGGCCCGGCATGCCAGCCGCGCGGCGGCGCAAAGTGCACGTCGCAAAGGCGGCGTTACACACCGCCTTAATCTTCCCGGTAAACTCGCCGACTGCTCGTCGACCGATCCAACCGAATGCGAGCTCTTTATTGTGGAGGGAGACTCGGCCGGCGGTTCTGCCAAGCAGGGGCGCGATCGAGGCTATCAGGCTATCCTCCCGCTCAGAGGCAAAGTCTTGAATGCCGAGCAGGCCACCCTCGCCAAGGTGCGCGACAACAAGGAGCTGACGAACATCGCGCAGGCGCTGGGGTGTGGCATCGGCAATGACCTTGACCTGTCGCGCCTTCGTTATCACAAGATCATTTTGTTGATGGATGCCGACTCCGACGGCCATCATATCACCACGCTGCTGCTCACCTTCCTGTACCGCTACATGCCGGCGCTCATTCACGAAGGATACGTGTACATCGCGCAGCCGCCCTTGTACCGAATCCAGGCCGGCAAGGAAACCTACTGGGCACTCGACGAAGCCGACCGCGAGCGCATCGTGGCCGACGTCCGCAAAGGGCGCGGTCGTAATGCTAACATTGAGATGCAGCGCTTTAAAGGCCTCGGCGAGATGATGCCCGCAACACTCAAGGAGACCACGCTCGATCCTGAAAAACGGCGACTGCTTAAGGTTGCCATACCGGACGGCGGCCACGCCATCACCGAGAACACCATCACCGAACTCATGGGCCGCGACGCCCAGCCCAGGTTCGAATTCATCATGCAGCACGCCGGCGAAGTCGACGATCTCGACGTTTAGCACGAGGCCGTCGCCGCCCATGGTGTGCGTCTTCACCTCGCCGCCCAGCACGTCGTCCGGTTAGCGAAATATCCACGTAACGGTCTCTGCACTGCCCGCCACTCACTGATGGATTTCGTCAGTTCCTTTAGTTCGTGAGTAAACATGCAAGCAGTCGTACCTCAGTTCTTTGCGGATAAACGCCCGCACCAGGGCCTCACATACACAGATTACGTGGCGCAGTGGCGCGAGAAACTGCGCGAGCCGGTAGCCGATCTCGACAAGGACGCCCGGAAGATGCGTCACTTCATGCGCTACAACATCGAGCGCACCGAGCGCGTCGATGCCGCATACCAGCCGTCAGAGGAGCTGCTCGCCTCCGTGCGAGCCATCGACGAGCCTCAACTCTGGATGGTCATCACCGAAGAGTGGTGTGGCGATGCCGCCTACAACCTGCCGCTGATCAACGCGGCGGCCTCGGCTACTGAACATGTCGAACTCCGCATCATCCATCGCGATGCTAACCTCGACATCATGGACCAGTACCAGACCGCCGGCACACGCAGCATCCCGAAGCTCGTCGCGTTCACGTTGGAGGGCGAAGAGCTCTTCCAGTGGGGCCCGCGCCCGCAGTCGCTCGTCAAAGAGCGTGAGCGCTGGAAGGAGGAGGGCATCGAAGGCATGGAGATGGTCTCCGCATCGGTAGACTGGTATGATGCGGGCAACTGGATCGATGCCGAGCCCGAGCTGGCCGCGCTAATCATCAGTTCGGCCGCCGTCGTCGAGTCGTGACAGTGGTGATACTTCCACGCCGCGCGTTGAGCGATTCCGGCGTGGAAGCTATCATGATCGGGTTCCGCATCTGCGCGGAGCCCGATCCATCCACTCATCCCATCCCACTCACCTCACCGACGCATGACCCGAAGCGACGCCTGGACCCGCGCCCACGATCTCGCTCTCGTCTACATTTCTCTGGCCTTCGGCACCGATCATGATCTCGTCGACAACGAGGTCAGTACGATCCAGGAGAAG
>CAZRTY010000014.1:0-19683 GCA_964603055.1 uncultured Rhodothermales bacterium
TCGAGCCGGTTATGCAGCTCCACGGCGAGCGTCTCTCCCTCCTGACGTCGCATCGACACAAGCGCCGTAACCGCCTCCTCGAGTGCCGGGAGGACGGCTTGCCAGTGCTGAAGAGGGAGGTCGTCATCTTGCTGCTGCGTGGTGAACACATCCGAGAACTGCAGGATATGCTCGAGCCTGACCTCGCCCGCGACACCCGCTTCCTCGGCAAGTTGTCGCAAGAGTCTGCCGTACGCACGCGCCGCATCGGGGTCGACGCTCAGATGAAGCTCATCACCTGTCGCTTGCCGATCGATCTCGATCTGCACGTTGATGCGTCCGCGCTCGACGCGCTTTCGCACCACGTTCTGGATCTCCTGCTCATACCCGTTGAGCGATTTCGGAGAGCGTACGGAAACCTCGGCGTAGCGCCCGTTGACGCTGCGAATCTCGACCGTCGCATCGATGCCACCTCGGCTGGCCGAGCCTCGGCCAAAACCGGTCATGCTTGTGGGCATGGGCTTAGCAGACTGAATGAAAGTAAAAAGCCGGGCTGCGGTGGCAACCCGGCTCGAGGCGGAGAGGGTGGGATTCGAACCCACGGTACCGGGTTACGGTACACCCGCTTTCCAGGCGAGCCCCTTCAGCCACTCGGGCACCTCTCCTTTGGAAACGGACGGCCAATATACCGAGGGAGGCGCAATGTTTCGCCCTCGGCATGCCGCCCTCATCAGACTTCCATGATCTCGCCTTCCTTGCGGGTAAGGATGGCGTCGACTTGGCTGACGTGCGTGTCGGTCAGCGCCTGAAGTCGCTCTTCAGCCTCGTAGCGCATGTCTTCTGAAAGACTTTCAGACTCCTGCGTCGATTTGATTTCGTCCTTCGCCGTACGGCGTGCGTTGCGGATCGCAATCTTGGCTTCCTCGCCTCGCGTCTTGGCGGATTTCACCAGCTCTCGCCGTCGCTCTTCCGATGGCGGGGGAACGGGGATGCGGATGATCGAGCCGTCGTTCGACGGGTTGAGGCCGATGTTCGCGGCGATGATCCCACGTTCAATGGGGCTCAGTGCCGACTTATCCCATGGCTGAATCACCAGCAGGTCCGGCTGAGGCGCGCTCACGCTCGCCATCTGCGACAGCGGCGTTTGCGAACCGTAATACTCGATGCGCACGTGTTCGACCATCGCGGGTGTGGCGCGGCCGGCCCGGATCGTATTCAGCTCACTGGTGAGCCATTCGAGCGTCTTCTTCATTTGGTCCTCGACATCGTCGAGGATCAGGTCCAGATTCGGGTCAAGCATGGTTCTGAGCTGGGGAAAGTCGCCTATGAGTTGGACGAGAGTTCGGCCGTCGTCGGGGCATCGTTCCAGTGGACCAGCGAGCCGACGGATTCTCCGCGGATAGCACGGAGAAGGTTGCCCTCTTCGTTGATGTTGAACACGATGATAGGCATTGCCGACTCGCGGCACAGCGTGAAAGCCGTGAGATCCATCACGCGCAGGTCACGGGCAATGACTTCAGACCCGTGAATGGATTCGAAGCGTTCCGCTGTGGGATCGGTCTCGGGATCTGCTGAAAACACGCCGTCAACCCGAGTACCTTTGAGAATGACGTCAGCCTCTATTTCGAGCGCACGGAGTGCTGCAGCGGTATCAGTAGTGAAGTAAGGATTACCCGTTCCTGCACCGAAAATGACCACGCGTCCTTTTTCAAGATGCCGGATGGCGCGGCGCCGGATAAACGGCTCGGCGATCTCCTCCATTTTGATGCTCGACTGCAGACGCGTATGCACGCCGATCTGCTCAAGGGCATCCTGCAGCGCCATCGCATTGATCATCGTAGCCAGCATGCCCATGTAATCGGCGTGAGCGCGCGTCATGCCTGTGGTTGCGCTGGTCACACCGCGAAAGATGTTACCCCCACCGATAACGATTGCCACTTCGGCGCCCTGCTCCGCCACGGAGCGGACTTCTCGAGCGTACCGTTGCAGTACTTCCTCGTCGATGCCAAATCCGTTGCGGCCCATCAAGGACTCTCCACTCAACTTGAGTAGGATACGCTTGTAGCCGATATCGCTCGGCTCGGTTGACTCCTCGTTCATCGGACAGTCCTTGTTGACGTTTGAAAAAGCTAACCCGCGATGCTGTGCCATGCAATCCGGCCACGCGAATGCCGGATGCAAAAAAGGGCACCTCCGAGGGCGGAGGCGCCCCGACTAAATGGGACGAAGATCAGTCGATCAGTGTCAGTCGCCGAGCGAGAAGCGGACGAAGTTCCGAACTTCAATCCCGGCCTTCTTGACCATCTCTCCTACGGTGACCGATGAGTCCTTGACAAAGGGTTGCTCGAGCAACACGTTGTCTTTGAAGTAGCGGTCGAGTTTGCCCTGCGCGATCCGATCGACGATGTTCTCCGGCTTGCCTTCGTTAACAGCCGCCTCACGAGCGATGTCGAACTCTTTCGTAGTGATTTCCTCCGGCACATCTTCGCGCTTCGTCGCGATCGGGTTCAGCGCGGCTGCCTGCATCGCAACGTCGACAGCAGCTTCTTCCGATCCATCCGCTGAGACATCGACCAGCACACCGAGACGGGAGCCCGGATGAATGTAGGACACCACGCGGCCGTCCGTTTCGACAACCTCGAACCGCCTGATATCGATCTTCTCACCGATCTTGCCGGTCTGGTCGATCAGCGAATCGGCCACGGTCCGGCCATCCTGGTACTCGAGAGCGAGCAGTGCGTCGAGGTCCGCCGGGCGGTTTGAAAGGATGATCTGGACGATGTCGTTGGCATACGCCTGGAAATCGTCGTTACGGGCAACAAAGTCGGTCTCGCAGTTAACTTCGACGATGGCCGCGGCCTTGTTATCGTCGGCGATAGCCGTCACGATCAAGCCTTCGTTTGCCTCACGATCTGCACGGTTCGCTGCGACTTTCTGGCCAGTTTTGCGCAGAAGCTCAACGGCCTTGTCAAAGTCTCCGTTGGCCTCGGTAAGCGCCTTCTTACAATCCATCATGCCCACGCCCGTCATGTCGCGCAGGCGCTTTACATCTGCTGCTGAAATAGCCATTCTTATGTCAATCGAAACGATTCTTGGGGAAGAGGTCTGAGGCGCCGATTACTCCTCGGTGTCTTCGGTCGCTTCGGTCTCGACCTCGGCCGACTCCGCTTTAGCGGCTTTTGGACGGGCGTCTTGCTTCCGCTCTTGCGCGCGCTTTTGCTTCTCGGCGGCGTCCGCAGCTTCCTGCGTTTCCCGAACCTTACGTCCTTCGTTGATGGCGTCTGCGATGACTGTCGTGATCAGTTCGATCGACTTGAGCGCATCGTCATTCGCCGGGATGGCGAAGTCGACCAGATCCGGATCGCAGTTCGTGTCGACGACCGAAATAATCGGGATGCCGAGCTTGCGGGCTTCATCTACGGCGATATGCTCGCGGTTGATATCCACGATGAAGAGGGCGCCCGGGAGGCGGGGCATTTCGGCAATACCGCCCAGCACGCGTTCAAGCTTCTCACGTTCGCGGGCGCGTGTCAGCCGCTCTTTCTTCTTGAGCTGTTCGAAGGTGCCGTCCGCCTCGAGCCGTTTCAGCTCTTCCATGCGGCGGATGCTGCGGCGGATCGTCTGGAAGTTGGTCAGCGTGCCGCCAAGCCAGCGCTCCACCACGTAAGGAGAATTGCAGGCTTCGGCTTGCTTGCGGACAATTTCACGTGCCTGCTTCTTAGTGCCGACGAACATGATCGTCCGGCCCTGGCGGGCAAAGCGCGCCACGGCCTCGGCAGCGGTATCGAGCATGACCTGAGTCTGCATCAGGTCGATGATGTGGATACCGTTACGCTCCATAAAGATGTAGGAGCGCATTTTCGGATTCCATCGGCTCGTCAGGTGGCCGAAGTGGGTGCCGGCTTTGAGGAGCTGCTCAATGGAGACGCGGTGCTCCTTCGACTGAGCGGCCTCAGCGGAGAGTACTTCTGACATAATTTAATGCGGGTTTGTCCACTACTGCGTTCAGCTGAGGCAGTGATCTGGCAATCCAGACACCCGCTGCCTCATCCGGCAGTATGCGTGTTGTAGGAAATAAAACGCCGGATGAAAAGACCGGCGGTAAAGGCTTAACGCTTCGAGAACTGGAAACGCTTGCGTGCCTTGGGCTGTCCGTATTTCTTGCGCTCAACCATGCGCGGATCACGCGTGAGGAATCCGGCTTCGCGAAGCGCCGGCCGATGTTCCTCATTGTATTCGACTAGGGCGCGAGCGACACCCAGGCGAATTGCCTCGGCCTGACCGGTGAGGCCGCCACCTTTGACGTTCACCACAACATCAAACTGGCCGTTTGTTGCGGTGGTCTCAAACGGGGCGTCAACCGTCTTGCGACGCCATTCGACCGGGAAGTATTGTTCGGCCGGACGCTTGTTGATTACGACCGACCCACTGCCGGGGCGGAGATACACGCGCGCAACCGAGGTCTTGCGCCGGCCGATGGCCGTAAATTGAACAGGTGCTGCCATAGGAGCTACGTCGGAAAGAAAAATCGATTACAGAGTGATGACTTCAGGCTGCTGCGCCGAGTGTGGATGCTCGCTGCCGGCGTAAACCTTAAGCTTCCGGAGCATGCTGCGACCAAGGGGGCCATTCGGCAACATCCCCTTAACCGCATTCTCCACGATGAACGTCGGCTTCTTCTCACGTGCCTCGGCTGGAGTGCGAACCTTGCCGCCACCCGGATGGCCCGTATGCCGGAAGTACGTTTTCTGCGTCTCCTTCAGGCCCGAAAAGCGAGCTTTTTCGGCGTTGATGACGATGACGTAGTCGCCCGTGTCGATATGCGGCGTGAACTGCGGCTTATGCTTGCCACGTAGTAGCGTCGCAACCTGCGTGGCCAGTCGACCTACAATCTGATTTTCGGCGTCGATGATGTACCAGCGGCGCTCTACATCGGTAGGGCGGGCGCTGTACGTCTTAAAGCTGTTGACATCCATGATGTTGTCGAGTAACCTGCTATCGCCTTTGCGGCGGGCGTCGAATTAGTGAACACGCAAATGCCGACCTCCGCTACCGGAGTCCGCAGTCTTGCAAAATACGTCAGGGGCAGTCGCGCGTCAACCGTATAAGGACATGGGTCGTCGCGGAAACGGCGCCAATAGACGCTATCCGTTCAATCAGGTTTTGTTGCGGCCCTTATCTTCCTTCAATCTTGACGAGTCGGGCAGTGTAGCGGTGATGTGGAGAGGGATCGGCCCGACTGTTATTCTTGAACCGTGCGTACGCGGAAATAGCGCATGGGCTCACCGCTCGACAGAATTACTGAACTAGCGCGTAGGCTGCCATTTGACGTCGATGATTCGCCGGCGGTCAATGCCGTCTATTCACGCTGGCACGACACGGCGGCTCCGGAGGACGAGAAACTCATCGACCTCTGGACCTACTGCTTCGTGTACCGATACTTCAGCTGGAAGTACGTTCAGAAGCACATTACTCGTGTCCCCGATTTCGAGACGCTGCTGACGGTGACGTACCAGCGCGTCCTTGAAAAGCGGAAAACCTTAGATCCCTCGGCCCGATACGCCAGCTGGGTCAGTGTCGTCTGCCTGAACGAGTTTCGCAGCTATCTCAGGCAGTCTCATCGACTCCGATTCGTCGATGACGACCACTTCGACCGGATCGCGGCTGACCCTATGTACCAGGTGTTTCGCGATCCGTCTGCCCTGCGGCCCGCCATCGAGGCCGCCATCAATAGGCTTCCCGAATACCTCGTCGACGCGGCAAGAGCGCGCTTTTTGCAGCAGCTGGACTACGACGAAATACAACAGATTCTGCCGCACGACGGACCGACACTGCGAGCCTATTGTCACAAAGCCCGTCGGTTGATGTCGGAGGACGAGGAACTCCGGCGGGCATATGATCAGTGGGATGACGATCGATTTTAACCCGGCACGTATGAGTCAAATGTTCATCGGGCACGTACGCTATAGGATGCTCGGCAGGGGTGTATGGGGAAAAATATTTCGTCCCGACGTTACGCGGGCGGTCGAACCGCGTTTACAGATGCAGGGGTCGCTATGTAATTCTGATATTGAGGCGATGATAGATATATGAAGCATCTGATTGAGAAATACCACGAACTGGATTCGGGAGATCGTCTCCGCGTCGAACTGTTTGTTGAGGAGCACCCGGAGTATCGCGATCTTCTTGAGCATCACCGCCGGCTGGGTGGAGCACTGCATCGGGTAAGGTCACCCCGGCCGGATGTCACGGATGATGACCTGGCGCGGTTCGTCACGCGTGGCGATGCTCATGAGAGCAAGCCTTCGCACATAGAGACTGAATACGAGCGGCTTCAGCTCATTGCGGAGGAAGACTCCGTGGTGCAAGAGAAGCTGCAGGGATATGCAGCCCGCTACGAAGAGCTGCAGAGTGCCTTTGATCCGGTTGCTCACTTTGAGTCACTGAGTAACGGTGCCGAGTCAGGCGGGTCGGAGGCTGGTGAGCCCAAACTCTCTTATGTGTCTCGTCCGGCCCAGCCTCCACGGCGCCTCGCGCGGGTGGCTAAATGGTCGTTGCCCATTGCGGCGGGCCTCGCCCTGCTTGTGGTCTCGTTGATCGTCATGGATGGGGCCGCCACGTCTCAGCTGGAACGGGAATCCGTTTTTATGTCGGACGAACTCGATCGGAGGCAGTACACATTTACACTGCGAAGCAATGATATAGTCGCGTTCACGCCGGCAGACTCCCTGTTTATCTCCGCTCTGGATGCACTGGGGTCGGCCGAAAAGTCGTTCTTCGGGCTCTTCCGTTCGTATGACGAGACCTCTTTGGCTGTGGCCCGGCGGGATCTTGAGCAAGTCATCGCACTGGAAGAAGAGGGCGCCTTCCTTGCACTTGAGGCGCATTATCTGCTGGGCAAGATCATGGTTCAGATGGACCAAGTCGATCAGGCTCAGGCTCACCTGAAAGAAGTTGTCCGCGAAGGAGGCGTAAGGGCAGATCGGGCCGAGCGTCTACTCGAGACGATCGAGGACGCTACGTAATAGCGGTAATCGCAGCCGGCCGATCGACGAATAGAGCCAACCGCCCGAGACCTAATTCTCCGGCTATGATTCCCGCTCCATCAGGAGCAGCCCTACGAATAGCGAGGAGAACAGTACGATCGCGATGGCGTGCGGAGCGGCCGCGCCGAACATGGCCTCATTGGTGTAATCCCAAACGTTAAGCGCCAGTGACCGGAAGCCGATCGGCGACAATAGAAACGTGATCGGTAGCTCCTTCATCGCAGATAGGAATACGAACGCAATCGAGACGAGGAGGCCGCGGCGTAGCAAAGGGAAAGTCGCCTCGAAGAACGCGCGTAGAGGTGTCCGCCCAAGTGCCCGAGCTGCTTCTTCGACGGCGGGAGGAGCCTGGTAGAGCGCGGTCCTGATCGGCCCGATTGCCTCGGCCATGAAGTGGATGGCGTAGGCAAAAATTAATAGCCATAAGGTCTGATACAGAGCGGGCGCGGCCTGAAGACTGAAGAAGATAACGGCCAGCGCAAACGCCAGTGGCGGCGTGGCGTAACCGAAGTACGCGACACGCTCGAGTCCGGCAGACAGGCGCGAGGGCTTCCTTACGCTCAGATACGCAAGAGGAATAGCGAGAGTGCCGGCCAGGAGCGCAGCGGGTGCGGATGCCGAAACGGACATCCAGATTGTATTGAACAAGGTCGGCAGCTCGCTAACCGCCCGGCCCGTGGTAGTCCAGAAAAGCAGTGAAACGACTGGCACGACTACAGACGCTGCGATCATCGCTATGAACGTATATGCGATGGGCGCCCAACGGCCAAGGCCTGTGCGCGGTGTATCCCGGCGCACGCCGGTACCCGAGCGGTGCAAGATGATTCCACGCAGAAACCGAGCTTCAACCCACAGAATCAGCCCTGTCAAGGCAAGCAGCATGAGCGCAAGCCACGCCGCATAGATGCGGTCGAACGCGGCTGAGTATTGCAGGAAAACGGCGTAGCTAAAGGTCTCGTAACGCATCAGCGAGACGACGCCGAAGTCGCCGAGCACGTGAAGTCCGACGAGCAGGGCACCGGCGAAGAATGCCGGGCGGAGCTGAGGTAATACCACGCGAAAGAAGACCGCGCGCGGCCCATATCCCAACGATCGGGCGCTCTCCTCGAGTGAGGCGTCGAGCCCCGCCAGGGCCGAACGTAAGTTCAGGAAGAGATACGGCGACGTCGTCAAACTTAACGCGATCAGCGAACCCCAGTACCCCGACGGCCGCGCAATCTCGATTCCCAAAAAGCGACTGAACGAGCCGTAACCTCCTGTGGCGGAGAGCAGCGCAAAGGCCATCACATACCCAGGGATGGCCAGGGGTAGTACGCCGAGTACGGTGACGGTGCGCCGGAATGCGATGCGGCACCGCGTAGTCAGCCACGCCAGCGGAAAGCTGATCAGCGTTGCGGTGACCAGAACACCTCCGGCCAACGTCAGCGTATTAATCAGCAGGTGGACGTTGCGTGTCCTGAAAACGAGATCGCGCAGTTGAGACGCATCCGCCTGGAACGCCCGCACAATCAGGTAACCCAGAGGAACAAGCACGCCCGCCGCCACAATGGCAGCGGGCAGTGCGATGTACCAGGCGCTAAGCAGCCGTCTATGTTTACGGAGCGTCGTCAATCTTCGGGCACGTCAGGCCTACACCATCAGCCCGCCCACTAATACCTCATGATTACAGGATGCCGACTTCGCGCATCAACTGGAGCGTAGCTTCCATATCTCCGAGGCGGCTGAATTCAACGCTCGGCCGGACCTCTTCCAGTCGTGACTGGTCGGTGAGTGCTTCGTCGGCAGCAACGCCGTCGATTACCGGGTACTCCTTCGTGTCATTCGCAAAGTACGCCTGCGACTGCTCCGACAAGAGGAAGGAGATAAACCGCAGCGCCGCGTCCTGGCGTGTTGAAGACGTAAGAACACCCACGCCAGCCACATTAACGAGGTTACCCGCATCACCAGGAGCAAAGAATGTTTGCTCGACGGGATAATTCGGATCGTCGGCTTTAAAGCGGAGCAGGTAGTAATGGTTGGGAAGTCCGAGATCGATCTCACCGTCGGCGATGGCCTGCACGATCGCCGCGTTTCGCTGGTAGCTCTTAGCGCCGTTGTCGCGGATGGCCGCCAGCCAGGCGCGGGTGCTGTCGTCGCCCACCAGCTCACGCATCGCTGTCACGTGTGCCTGGAACGATCCGTTGGTCGGGGCCCAGCCGATTCGATCAGCCCACTTCTCGTCGGCCAGGTCGAAAATGCTCTGCGGAAGTTCCGCCTCGTCAACTCGCTCGGGCGAGTACGCCAGCGTCCGTGCGCGGCCTGAGGTTGCCACCCACGTTCCCGCGCTCCCGCGGTATAGATCCATCACTCGGTTATGAACCGAGTCAGGCAAATCGATGAAGCGCCCCGCCTGCTCCAGCGCGCCAAGTGCGCCGCCGTCTTGCGCCCAGAACACGTCGGCCGACGTACGGTCGCCTTCTTCCATCAGGCCAACCGCCAGCTGTGCCGTGTCGCCGAAGCGAACGCCCACACGCAGGCCGGTCTCTTCTTGAAACCGCTCGATCAACGGCTCGACGAGCGAGCGGCTGCGGCCCGAGTAAACGACGAGGTCCTCACTTTCGCCACCACAGCCCACCACAATTAGTGGGAGCAACAGAAAGACCAGAGAGATTCGGATTGACATTAGGTATTCCGTTTGTTTAGAACCGATCTAAACTAACGTCAATCCTGCTGAAAAGGAAGCCGTCGTCGCGTACGCGGGCGAATGTTCGTCGAACGCTCAAGCAGGTCTGACATGGTCGTGCTGAGTCTGCTCGTTGCTTTTGTTTTTGGGAACCGGGCTTATGTAGCAGTTCAAACTGTACTTAGCGGCCGGGATGCATTGCGCCGAGCTCTGTGTTAGAGGCCCTTGCGTCCACCGTGTGACGCAGGAGATTGGCGTCGATATTCATCGAGGATCATTCCCAAACAAAAGGGCCGCGGCATTCTTACCGCGGCCCTCCGTTAGAACGTCACAGCTCGCATCACTGCGTTAGCATCAGCCGCAGCCGGTGGTCGAGCCACAGTTCGGGCAGGAGTAGCATGCCCCGGAGCGGACGGTGATCGAGCCGCAATTCGAGCACGGTGGTGCGTCTTCCTGCGTCGAGCCGCTGGTTTCTGTGGTGGTCGCTGCCTGGCGTGCAGATGCCTGGTCGGCGCGTGCCGACGTTTCGAAGAATGCTTCTACAGTCTGTCCAACTAGTTTGTCGACGGGTGCGGTGCCCCCTTCAAAACCGAGCTCGGCTTGCGAGACATCTTCTGCCGGACCGCTGCGATCGATCTCTGATGCTATCGGGTCGCTACCCGACTCATCTTCAGGAAGCTGCTGCTGAAGAAACTTCAGGCTCAGGTACCGGAAGATGTAATCCATCACCGACTTGGCGATCGGGATCTGCCGGTTGTTGGTAAAACCGCTCGGCTCGAACCGCATGTGGCTAAACTTGGAGCACAGGTCTTCAAGTGGTACACCGTATTGCAGCGCGATCGAGATGGCTGTCGCGAAGGCATCCATCAGCCCGGCGATGGTCGAACCCTGCTTCGCCATCGTGATGAAGATCTCGCCCGGCATCTGCGTGTCGGGGTAGAGGCCGATGTGCAGGTATCCTTCGTGACCCGCGATCGAGAATTTGTGCGTCAGCGACGGGCGTTCGTCCGGCAGGCGTTTGCGCACCGGCTTGTAGACGATTTTCTCGACAACCTTTTCCACGATCTCCGGCTCAGGCAGTGCCATGCCATCGCCCGATGCCTCGCCGGCGGCGGCCTTCTTCGCGGTGTTGCCGCCCACCTTGGTCGAGAGGGGCTGGCTGCGCTTCGAGTTCTCGCGGTAGATGGCAATTGCCTTCAGCCCGAGCTTCCATCCCTGCTCATACGCCTCCATGATGTCTTCAACGGTCGCGCTTTCAGGCATGTTGACCGTCTTTGAGATAGCGCCGGAGATGAACGGCTGGACGGCGGCCATCATCCGCACGTGCCCCATGTAATGGATCGAGCGCTCGCCGTTCGCCGGACGGAAGGCACAGTCGAACACCGAAAGATGCTCTTCCTTCAGGTGCGGGGCGTTCTCGATCGTGTCATTCGCATCGATATAGTCGATGATGTCGTCGATCTGGCCCTTCTTGTAGCCGAGACGACGTAGCGCCTGCGGTACGGTCCGGTTGACGATCTTGAGCATGCCGTCGCCCTTTCCTGCGAGCAGCTTGTACTTCACGAGCGCGATATCCGGCTCGATGCCCGTCGTATCGCAGTCCATCATGAAGCTGATCGTGCCGGTCGGTGCCAGCACGGTGGCCTGCGCATTGCGGTAGCCGTACGCTTCCCCAAGGTCAATGGTAGTCTCCCACGTTTCGCGGGCGGCCTCAAGCAGATAAGCCGGGCATGAGGGGTGGATTTCATCCACGGCCGCGGCGTGCATCCGCATCACGTCGAGCATGGGCTCACGGTTGGCTTCGAAGCCCTCAAACGGCCCGATGGCTTCGTTGCCGGCAATCTCTGCGCTGCGAGCGTAGGCTTCTCCGTGTTCGATGGCCATGAGCGCGCCGGCAACTGCACGGCCCTGGTCGCTGTCGTAGGCTACGCCCATCGCCATGAGCAGGGCGCCGAGGTTGGCAAAGCCCAGCCCAAGCGGGCGGTATGCATGTGAGTTGCGGGCGATGCCTTCGGATGGGTATCCGGCGTTGTCGACCAGGATCTCCTGCGCGGTAATAAAGATGCGCGTGGCGGCGCGGTACGCCGCAATGTCGATCGAGCCGTCTTCCCGCTGGAACTTGCGCAGGTTGAGGCTGGCAAGGTTACAGGCCGAGTCGTCCAAGAACATGTACTCGGAGCAGGGATTGCTCGAGTTGATCGGCCCCGAGTTCTTGCATGTGTGCCACTTCTGGATGGTGTCTTCGTACTGCACGCCGGGGTCGCCGCAGATCCAGGTGCCTTCGGAGATGCCACCGAGCACGTCACGCGCATCGACGACTTCCACGATCTTACCGTCGGTCACCGTCCGCAGCCCGAAGTCATGCCCTTCAGAGGCAGCTTCCATGAACTCATCGGTCACGCGCACCGACTGGTTCACGTTCTGGAAAGCTACCGAGCCGTAGGCGGGACCGTTGAACGAGCCATCGTAGCCTTCTTCGATGAGTGCCCATGCCTTACGCTCTTCTTCCTGTTTGGCAGTGACGAACTCCTTGATGTCGGGGTGCCACACCTTAAGCGTCTGCATAATTGCAGCGCGCCGCGTTTTGCCACCGCTCTTGATCGTGCCGCCCGTCGCATCCTGCACCCGCATGAAGGAGACAGGACCGGACGGCTGGCCGCCACCCGAAAGGCGTTCCTTCGTCGAACGAAGCGTCGACCAGTCGGCACCGACGCCTGAGCCGAACTTGAAGAGACGTGCGCTCTCACTCATCAGACTCCAGATGTCATCGATGGAGTCTTCGACCGAGATGATGAAGCATGCCGAGGCCTGAGGCTTCTCATACGGATCGACAGCGACGACTTTCTTCTTTTCGGAGTCCCACGCCCAGATCTTCTTATCGCCCGAGTCGCGGATGCCGTACTGATGGTGGAGGCCTACGTTGAACCATACCGGACTGTTGAACGAACCGTACTGATTCACACAGAGCCATGTCAGGTCGTCATAGAACCGCTCGCCGTCTTCTTTAGTGGCAAAATAATTTTGCTCGATGCCCCAGTCGGTAATCGTCCGGGTGACGCGGTGGATGAGCTGTTTGAGCGAATCCTCGCGTCCGCCTGTGGCCGGGTCCTCGCCGCTGCGCGATACCTCGCCGTAAAAATACTTGCTGGCCACCACGTTCGAGGCCAGCTGGCTCCATGACTTCGGAAACTCCACGTCCTTCTGCTCGAAGATCGCTTCGCCCGTGTGGTTTCTGATGGCTGCAGTGCGGCGCTCCCACTCGACAGAGTCGAACGGATGTTCGCCCTCGGTAGAAAACGCCCGTTCGATGTGGAGACCCTTCGCAGGTGTAGGCATGGCGGAGTCGGTGGAGGCGTGGGCGGTCTTGGCGGAGGCGTCGCCAAAGAGATTGGCTTTTGAATCAGGCATAGTGCGGCAGGCTGTCGGTTACCTATTACTCTGGGCAGGTCTTAAACGCCCGGGCATGAGAAGGGTTGGATCAGATAAATAACGGCTTATCGTGTTGAAGCAATAAGCCGGCGCCGGGGTAGGGGACCCAACCAATAAGTAATAGGACGAAGAGCCGTTATGCAAGGTCAATTTTTCCACATAATCCGGCTACACCCGACCTTGCCTCAAACAGACTATAATCGAACGTATGATAAATAGCGGGTGCTTCAGAAGACATTCTGGCGGCGCTTAAGACCGTTATTGGACGCAGTGCACAAGTTATGCACAGGGAGCGAACTAGCTTATCCACGCACCTCCTTGGCGACCCAGTAGAAAGCTTGTCAATAACGGAAATGAAAAAACTCCCCGGCGGCTGTGCCGGGGAGTTCAACGTGACGCATCGTCAGACGACGAGGTAGATAATCTCCTCTTTCGAAGTGGCGGCTACCGGTCAGAAGTCGTCGTCGTCATCGTCGTCGAAAACGAGGTCATCGTCCTCGAAATCGTCGTCGTCATCTTCGAAATCGTCATCGTCGTCAAAGTCGTCGTCATCGTCGAAGTCGTCATCTTCAAGGTCGTCGTCGAAATCATCCTCGAAGTCATCATCTTCGAAATCGTCTTCTTCTTCGAACGCGACGGGCATATCAAGGAGTTCGTCGGCGTCGAGGAGGTCAAAATGGGTCATGGCCATAGCGACTTGTTAGAGGTCCAATCCGCACGGATTCGGTCGGGTAGAGGAATTACGGCACCTCGTTTAGGTAATGCAAGAAACGACACGAACTGCGAGCGAAAAATCGCGGTGCATCACGCCTTTGTACCAAACCCGATGAACCAGGTACTCGGTAAGTGGTTAAGGCCGGGATAGTTCGCTACCTTGCGTCCCCAAAAATTTGTCCGACCCATCGGTATCATGCAAGACTACCAGGAACGCAGTGCTTATCCGCATCCCGAGGAGTTTGAGGTGATGCGCCCCGAATATTCCGAGGCTGAAGACGGTTATCATCAGGCCACGATCACGATCGCGCCGTTTACCGTACGGGGGCGCAGCGTGACAAAGGCCGGTGCCCGCCGCGCCGCGCTGTATGAGGCCGAGAAGACGTACCGCTCGTATCACCCGTCGTATCGGGTGCGTAATCCGTTTCCAGACAGCTTCGTTGATGGTGAGGACACGCAGTGGCGGCGCGTACCCCCTTCAATGCGCGACACCCAAGGCGATTATGTGTTTGTAGGGGAGGACGAAGAGGAGGATTATGCCGACATCGAAAACATGCTGATGTGGGACGTGCGGCCCTCAGTACCTGCTGAATAACGCTATCGCACGCACCCCAACAGCGATCGTCCATACCTTCCGTCCCATGGATCGAGACCCTGCATCACTTCGAGACTTACCATCGCTCTATCTACCGGCGCTCCAGGAACTTGAGGCCCGCGTTGCTGAGGCCGGGCGCCGTAAGAAAATCGACAGACTGCTGTGGCGCGGACGCTCCGGCATGGTCTTCCTCCCGGAGGGCCTCGATGGCTTCGTTGCCAAACGCCTGACGCCTTTTTCTAACGACGAGCGCCGCGATCTGTACGCGCGCAGCGTCGACGCATATGCCAGGTTGCTGCAAGATCCGGTAGGGTTGAATGTTGAGCCGCATCACTGCGTGCCTGTCGATGGTAAGGAGGGACCCGTCCTATATATATTGCAGCGCCGGCTGCCGGGGGACTCGATCGGCACGCGTCGAGTGGCCGAGGGTGACGAAGGCGAGGTGTTAGAGACGCTCGATCTCGTGCTACGAAATGCTCTCCGTGTGTGGCATCGGAACGAAGTCGAACGGGAGATCCACACGTACGATAGCCAGATCGGGCTGGATTTACGGCTTTCGAACTGGAGCATCGCCGCGGACACTGGGGATGCCGGCGCCATCTATTTCGATACCGGCACGCCGTTCATCCGGCGCCTCGGGCGCGACCGGGTCGATCCGGAGATGTTTCCGCAGCAGATTCCGTCTGCTCCAAGCTCGTTCTGGAGCCGCCGCCGGCCTGAGGAAGAGCTGAATCGCTTCTACGATTTCGGGCTCGCTCTCACGGATATGCTCGCGGAGATGTCCGTGGTAGCGCCCGACCATTTCGACGCAGTGGTTGATCGGACGAACGACTTTCTTGCCAGTGATGCGGCCGACCTCGGGGAATCGCCCATTGATAAAGCCGACGTGAGGAAGGCGATGAAGCTGGAGAAGAAGCGTCGCGAGGCTGCGCTACCGAAGACCTGAATTCCCAGCGTTTCCGCCTATCGCTTTTTGCTGCACCGGACCAGGGCGTGTACCATCCCGGGGATGTAGAAGCACAGCGTCAACAAGAGGTTCAGCCAGAAATGTCCGCGTAAGCCGTCCTCCAGGAAGACAGCGAACGGAGGAAGCAGGACCGCGAGCAGGCGCATAGGGAAAATTATGAGGTCGTCAGTTAGCTGACGGTTGACGATCAACAGTCTATTAGCCGTGTGGGGTGGCTTCGGCACCGAGTGCATCTTCTTTGATCCGCATCAGGCACTCGATCGCCGCGTCGTCATCCGGTGGAAGCTCGCCCATGAAGAGGTGCTCCTTGATGGCGCCGATCGCTCTTTTCTCCGGGCCGCGCAGACTTCGAACGACCACGTGGAATAGTTGCCCGCGGCGAAGGGTTTCGTGCTTGATGCCGAGCAGGTAGTCGTACGCGGGCTGGTATTCATTGGGGATGTCACCTTCGAGGATCGCTTCACGGATTGCATTCTTGGCGATCCCCACCTCCACGCCTTCCCGAACTCCCAGCACCTGCATGATTTCGTGACCATCGACGGGCGGCTGGAACTGACGAAGGCGATCCTTCTCCTCGACTTCAGTCATCTTTTTGTCGACGCGGTCGAAGGCTGCCAGGTAGCGACGGACGCGCCGCGGGTTTTTCGATGTGACGTCTGCACGCACGAGCGCCATCAGGTCTTCGATGTCATCGCCGGCATCGAAGAGAAGGCGGCGCACGGCCGAGTCGGTGACCTCGTCGTCCACGAGCGCAACGGGCCGATGATGCAAGCGGACGAGCTTCTCGACGTATTCCATCCGCTCATCGAGCGGCAGCTTTAGCCGGCGGAAGACGCGCTTGACCATGCGCGACCCCACGTCTTCATGGCCGTGGAACGTCCATCCAGCAGATTCGGAGTAGCGCTTCGTGCGAGGCTTTCCGATGTCGTGCAACAGCGCTGCCCAGCGTAACCACTCGGTGTCGGGGCAGGGGCGATCTTCCGTAGCCTCAATCAGGTTCTGTAAGACCTGGAGCGTGTGATAGAAATTATCCTTGTGCCGGCGACCATCGATTGCCTCAACACCTTGCAGGTCGGCCAGCTCAGGGAGGATCAGGTTGAGCAGCCCTGTTTCGAAGAGAATGCGGAAGCCCGTTGCCGGGGTTTTCGCACATACCATTTTCTGCAGCTCTTCGGTAATCCGCTCCTGGCTCAGGATTTTCACCCGGTCCCGCTGCCGGATCATTGCCTGAAACGCGTCCTCGCTGATTCTGAAGTCGAGCTGGGCGGCGAAGCGCGCGCCGCGAATCATCCGCAATGGATCGTCCTCGAACGTCGTCTGCGGGTCGAGCGGCGTCCGCAGGAGCCCTGCCTCGAGATCGGCGATGCCGTTGAACGGGTCGACTACCTCACCAAAACGATCAGGTGCGAGGTGGACTGCCATTGCATTGATCGTGAAGTCCCGCCGGCGCTGATCTTCTTCGATGGTGCCGTCTTCCACGATGGGTTTACGGGAATCGCGGCGGTAGCTCTCCTTCCGCGCGCCGACAAATTCGAGTTCCATCGCGGTGTCGAACTGTCCCTCACGGACACGGACGGCAGCCGTGCCGAAGTTCTCATAGACGTGAACGGTCTCGCCGCCCAGCTCTTTCGCAACGGCTTTGGCCAGACGGATGCCGCTGCCCGGGCCTACGCTGACGAAGTCCATATCGGTGGTTTCGCGGTCGAGCAAGGCGTCTCGAACGACGCCCCCGACGGCGTACGCTTCGATACCGGTTCGCTCGGCGACCTTTCCGACGGCCTGCAGAACCTGGAAGTAGGGCCGACTTCGTATGTGTTCGGTGATATTGGTCATTAACAGGCGTGGCCTTCGCAACGTTTGAAATTTACTTAACTGTCTGTTGGATCATCGACGTCTCGAGTCTGTGGTCGCCATCTTCGGCGTGATCAGGAACGCCGTCCGATGCTTTGCGATAATAAGGGCTTCACAAAGGTGTAACAGGTGTCCGTCCACTTTCCTAACGCTGTTATGACTCTTTCTCTCCTACGTCGCGGCATTGCAATGCCCGCGGTCATGCTTCTGTGGCTGTTCGCGGCAACCATGCATCCCGCCGCAGCGCAGCAGAACGGTATCACACCGCTGCAGGTTGCCCAGATCCAGACAGCGTCCAACCCTCATCTGACCGAAGATGGACGTCATGTGGTGTTCACCCGGTCGATCCCGGTAGACCCGCGCGAGGCCAACGAGACCAACTCGACTGAACTGTTCGTCTACGACCTCGAGTCGGGCACAGAGCGGAGTCTGTACTCCGAAAGCCGCTTTTCGGGGCTGGCATTGCGCCCACAGTCGGATGCGGTCACGTTCCTCGCCCGCCGCGACGGGGATGACCGTACATCGCTCTACCAGATCGCGCTATCCGGCGGCGTTCCTGAAATGATCTATTCCTTCGATCGCTCAATTTCTGCGTATCGATGGGCGCCGGATGGCGATCGCATCGTGTTTATCGCAAACGAAGAGCTGGAGTCGATGGCGTCGTCGCTGCCGTATCAGCCGGAGCTCTTCGAAGAGATGTTCGCGAATCGGCAGGCTTATGTGGTCTCGACGACGCAGGGAGCCGTGAGACAACTCGACGCCGATGGCTCGTTCTACATCATGGCATGGAGCCCCGACGGCAGGCGTATCGCCGCGTCGGTGGCGCCCGATGCCTCGGTCGACGCCTCGTATATGCTGCAGCGCGTGCACGTGTTTGACGCCGCTTCGGGTGAGGTGATCGCGCGGATCGACAACGAGGGTAAGCTGGGCGACATCGTTTGGAGCCCGGATGGATCGCAGCTTGCCCTGCTGGCGGCAGACCACATCAACGATCCGATCGCGGGACGCATCATGACGGTGCCGTCTTCTGGCGGAACGCCGACGAATATCCTGCCCGACTTCGAGGGGAAATTTGAGAGCATCGATTGGACGCCAGACGGAGTGATCCACTATCTGGCGAGTGAAGGCGCTGAGCGGTCGTTCGGTACAATCCGTCCGGACGGTACCGACATGAACCGGATCGTCGAGCCCGGCGGTCGGGTGATCACGTCGTTCTCGACCCCCCGTCAGGGCCAGGTTGCGATGTCCGCGATGGCCCCTGAACACCCGAACGAGGTCTTTATCCTTCGAGCCGGTTCCCGCGAGCCTCAGCGCCTGACGAATTCCAACCCGTGGCTTGACGGTGTTGCGATGGGCCGGCAAGAAGTCATCGAGTACCCGACGAGGGACGATGCCTATCAGATCGAAGGCATCCTGATCTACCCGGTCGATTATGTGGAGGGTACAAGCGTGCCGCTGATCACGGTCGTGCACGGCGGCCCGGAGTCTCACTACGGCAACGGGTGGTTGACGGGATATTCCAGCCCAGGGCAGATGGCTGCCGCGAAAGGCTATGCGGTTTTTTATCCGAACTACCGCGGTAGCACGGGGCGCGGCATCGAGTTCGCCATGAGCAGCCAGGCCGATCTGGCCGGCGCCGAGTTTGACGACGTGGTTGACGGGGTGGATTACCTCATCGCTCGTGGTATTGCCGACGGCGACCGCGTTGGCGTCACGGGTGGCTCGTACGGGGGATATGCGACGGCGTGGATGAGCACGCGCTACAGTGAGCGCTTCGCCGCCGGCGTGATGTTCGTTGGCATCAGCAACAACATCTCGAAGTGGGGCACGAGCGACATCCCGGAAGAATTGTACCACGTACACGCGCGCGAGCGAGTGTGGGATCACTGGCAGAAGCACCTTGAGCGCAGCCCGATCTACTGGGTCGAGAATGCACAGACGCCGCTGTTGATCATGCACGGTAGCCAGGACACGCGCGTGCATCCGGCACAATCGCTCGAGTTGTACCGGCACATCAACGTTCGGCGTCCGGACGTGCCCTTGCGGCTCGTTTTTTATCCGGGAGAGGGCCACGGCAATGCCCGCGCGTCGTCGCGCTACGACTACAGCCTCCGGATGCTGCAGTGGTTCGACACGTACTTGCAGGGCGACGGCGCCGAGATGCCGTCGGGCCGCATTGAGATTGAGCAGGGTGCTTTCGGAACGGCGGCTCGTTAATGGATTGGTGCTAACGCGCGCTTAGACACCCCGGCCCCGGTACACGCGCTGTGCCGGGGCTGTGTGTTGAGGTTGAGTTCTGAGTTGTTGAGTATTGAGTTCTAAGTATTGAGTATTGAAGGGGCTGAGTAGTTGGCGTGGCGGGGTGATTCTCTACACTGAGGCCTTCATGTGTCGCGCCGAGGGGTTCATGCGTCGCGCCAAGGGGTTCATGCGTCGCGTC
>CAZRTY010000015.1:0-2180 GCA_964603055.1 uncultured Rhodothermales bacterium
CGATCGTGCCGATGTTCACGTGCGGCTTCTGCCGTTGAAATTGCTCCTTTGCCATAGTCCTGGTGACTGTAACCGAGATTCACGAACAATGCGGGCCGACCATGGGTGATCGTCCCGCAAATGCCTACCTACTATACTACTTACTTTACTAACGTCAAGTACGCCAACCACGCCTGAGACGTGCGACATAGCACAACGGAGCCGCCTATCGGATTTGAACCGATGACCCCTTCCTTACCATGGAAGTGCTCTACCACTGAGCTAAGGCGGCAAAACCTGAAGACCCCTAAAGAGACTCAACACGAGGATCAACTCGTTTAAGCCTCTTTTCGTTCACGCGAGCGGGAGACGGGATTCGAACCCGCGACCCTCAGCTTGGAAGGCTGATGCTCTACCATCTGAGCTACTCCCGCAGAACGATCTCTTCGATCGCCATCGGTCGACTCCTACAATGGCTTCGCCGTTGCAGATAACAACCAGTGGGCAGGGCAGGATTCGAACCTGCGAAGGCTGAGCCAACGGATTTACAGTCCGTCCCGTTTGACCGCTTCGGTACCTACCCACAATGCGGCGGCATAATAACGTCCGCCTCTTCTTCCGCGCCCCCAAGAGGGCTGGAATTTCAAATGAAGAGCTGGCGAAGGGACTCGAACCCCCAACCTGCTCATTACAAGTGAGCTGCTCTACCAGTTGAGCTACGCCAGCACGTCAAAGACCGTGGACGATTTTAAACGTCCAAGACAAGAAAGGTACGCCCGCTCAGACGCCCTTGTCAACGATGCCGCCTGTTAATGCCTCATGAATCATCAGGATCCAGATCGGCTGTTGCTCGCCGGCCTGCTCTCTTTTTTAAAAGCAGACGGATGGTTAGCGCCGCGATCACAAGTAAGATCAGTGTGCCAACAACAGCGCTATACCGTCTGAGATACACAGCCACGATCTCCCAGTTCTCGCCAACAATCACGCCCGCATAGGCAATGAGTGCGGTCCAGGCGATCGAGCTGATGGCCGCGAATACAGCCGTACGGCCGCTTTGCATCTGCGCTGCGCCAACGGTAATGGAGATGACGGATCGCAGTCCGCTGAGGAAGCGATTTGCCGCGATCAGCAGGTAGCCCCACTTGAGGAGCCATCGCCGGACCCGGTAAATGCGCTTGCTTGGGAGCCACTTGATTCGGCCGGCGAGTATGGAATCTCCAAAGCGTCTTCCCAGCACGTACATGACCATGAAGCCGAGCGTGCCGCATATCGACGCGATGAGCACGACCGGCCCGTAACTCAACTGACCGGCTCCAGCCAAGTATCCTGCGACCACAATCGCCAGGTCCCCCGGCACGGGCGGGATCACATTCTCTCCAAAACTGATGACGGCGAGGAGCACGTATGCCCAGAGCGGCGACAACATCGTCGTCCATTCGAGCAAGTCAACGAGATTCTCCGCCATCGCTCCGGCCGATCACATGCCACTGATGAGGCATGCCGCGTGAGCAGCGGCTCCATCCCCGACGCCGACAAAGCCCATTCGCTCAGACGTTGTCGCCTTCACGGAGACTCTCCCGAGATCAACCTCCAGTGCCTTTGCGAGCCGGTCGCGCATGGCATCGATGTGCGGCCTCAACTTAGGCCGTTCGAGCACGACGGTAGCATCGATGTTCACAATCGTGTAGCCCGCCGTACTGATTCGACGCCTTACATCCCGAAGCAGCTCAATACTGTCGGCATCCTTCCACTCAGGCGCAGTGTCAGGAAACAAGGCGCCAATATCGCCCAAGGCGGCCGCACCGAGTAGCGCGTCGATAATGGCGTGCGTCAGGACATCGGCATCAGAATGCCCGTCGAGCCCGAGCTCCGACGGGATCTCCACACCCCCAAGAATGAGCTTTCGCCCTTGCACAAGGCGATGAACATCGTATCCAAATCCTATGCGAGTCATGACGTACGTTCAGCCCAGGAGTCCCAGAGTTGTTCGGC
Organism: uncultured Rhodothermales bacterium; assembly: GCA_964603055.1. GTDB lineage: Bacteria > Bacteroidota > Rhodothermia > Rhodothermales > CAZKDQ01 > CAZRTY01. Next base: position 1,972 of record CAZRTY010000015.1, read on the forward strand.
GAGCTCCCAATCGGCCGGTGTCGTGATCTTAATATTGCGACTGCTGCCTTCTACAATGGCGACACGTCTGCCGGACCTCATCACGAGCTCAACATCGTCGGTGACCTTCCATCCGGCGCTGTCTGCCTGTGCGAACGCGTCGACAATCCACTCCCGCCGGAATCCCTGCGGCGTTTGCACGTGAAATAATGTAGACCGGTCGACGGTCG
>CAZRTY010000015.1:2280-19553 GCA_964603055.1 uncultured Rhodothermales bacterium
AGCGTGCTCTTCGGCATGTGGAAGTTTGTGATGAGCCGCTCGGTGATCCGAAACTCGTAGCTCGGATAGATGAACTTGTCCGTCCACCCGGCATCGCCCTTCAGCGTGTTGGCCGCCGACAGGCTCGACTCGATCGCCCTTACGACGGTGGTGCCAACAGCGGTGACGTTATTATCGGGCGACAAGAGCGCGCGGTTGACGATCTCGGCGGATTCGCGGGGAACGATAAAGTTCTCCGAGTCCATGCGGTGCTTGGTCAGGTCTTCGACCTCAACCGGCCGGAATGTACCGAGACCCACGTGAAGCGTCACCGGAACGATATCCACGCCCTTTGCACGGAGCTTGTCCAGGAGCTCGTTCGTGAAATGAAGGCCTGCCGTTGGCGCCGCGACGGCTCCGCGGTTTTCTGCATAGACGGTTTGATACCGCTCGCGGTCGGCTTCTTCGGCGTCGCGTTTGATGTATGGAGGGATAGGCGTCAGCCCGATCTCATCAATTTTGTCGTAGAGATCCTGATTGCTTCCCTCAAAAACAAACCGGATGGTGCGTCCGCGTGAGGTCGTATTATCGATGACCTCCGCGACGAGGCCGTTCTCGAAGTAGAGTTTATTACCGATTCTGATTTTACGCGCGGGGTCGACGATAACATCCCAGAGGCGGCTTTCCGGGTTTAGCTCGCGCAGCAGGAAGACCTCAATTTTCGCCCCGGTCTTCTCCTTCTCACCGTACAGCCGTGCCGGATACACTTTGGTGTCGTTGACGACGAGGACGTCTCCCTCATTATAAAAGTCGGGAAGGTCGGAGAACGACCGATGCTCGATCGTCTTTCGCTTGCGGTTCAGAACCATCAGACGCGAGCTATCGCGCGGCTCGACCGGATAATTTGCAACAAGCTTCTTGGGATAATCAAAAATGAAGTCAGACAGCTTCATGCGTACACTGCGCGCTCATTCGTGGGGATGGTGATATGCGCTGGCGGGACTCGCTCGGCGGCGCATTTGATCGGCTGACGATGGGGTAGTTCCTGCCGATTGACAATATACGCGCGACCTGAGCCCAGGAGCCCCGCTCACCAAAGGTTCAAGAGGCACTGCCCGAGACGCATGCACGCGCCGTCTAAATTGTTGTGAAGGGCACGTCTATTCGTACCGTTTAAGCCGGAACGCGACCAATTGCTTCACCACCCGAACGAGATCCGGCCCGGGTTCGCGGATTGATGCGGCGTCCCGAAGGCCAATGCAGCGACCCGACGAAAGAAGCTCCTGGGCATCAAGCCCGGCACGATCCAATGCATCTGACACCGTCTTCTTATCACTCGAGAGTCCTTCGAATGCAAGTGCCACGAGGTCCGGCTCGAGGCTCCGCAGTTCATTCGCAGAAACCACCTGCTCAGCGTCACCTTCTTGCGGGCCGACAGGACGGAGCCCCGCTTTCTCCAGAACACCCGGTGCCCACCGGCCCATCAGAGTTATCGGATCAAGGCTTTCGACGACGACAGCCTGAAGCGGTCGTGGCGACCTGTCATGAGACATACGCGCAACCATCCACAGCTCCCGCTCGATACTGCCGACGAGTTCGAGCGACGCGCCAGAGCGGTCGATCCTTCGCCCGAGCTCGAGCCCGACTTCTAACGTTTCCCGGTAGGTGTGCGGATCGAACTGTACGACCTCAACATCCGGCGCCGCTAGCCCGGATGACACGAGCGTATCAAACCGGCTGATATCGGCTGCCATGCCGACGATCATCGACGGCCGGTCTAATGAGGCGACGTGATCGAGGTCGTCCGACCGAACTTGATCCAGCGGAACGAAACAGGCATCGTCGAGCTCGTCCGCTGACTCTACGGGTTGTAGCCTGAGTTCGGCGAGCCACCGAGAGGTTGCGTATGAGACTGAGATTATCATATCCACGGCATCATCATATGAGGGGCGACATGCGCCACAACTCCCCTCCTTATCGCGCTTACGTTACAGCGCCCTAACTCATGTGGAGACTATATTTGAGACGCAACAGAAAGTCACCGCCCTCATGCCCTGCGCAACCGGCGGTGACTTTGTTGCGCGACACCTGAGACTAATGTTCAAGATAAACGAAGTGAAGGCCCATGAATGAAGTTGCAACCCGGTCGCCGGCGCGCATTTCTCCCGAGCCGGAGCATTACACGATGCGCCGGAAGCGCTTCCAGAGCCCGTTGCTCGAACAGCCCACAATGAGGCTGGATGAGGACGGATCCATCCTCGAGATCAGCACGACGGCACTGCGAATGCTTGAGCACACGCAGAAGTCAGACGCGTTGAAATCATGCTTCTTCTCGCTTGTCCACGGTAAGAACCTTTACCAGGTGATGCGGGATGTGGCGGACATGGTTTGTTATGGGAAATCACGTGCATCGTGGCTTCTGCGCCTAGAAACGGGGATGTCCCGCTGGCGCTGGTACCGAGTGAGCGCACGAAACAACCTCTCGACGCCCGATCCTGGAATTTTACTCACGCTCGAGGAAGTGCACGAGTGGTGAACGGGGAAATCGCTCGCTGACATGAGCTGAGCGAGCCGGGTAGTCGGATTGATCCGATCGAATCAAAGTCCCACGGTGGTCGACGCCGTGGGACTTTTTTATGGACGCCAATTTTATACGAGGCCTCTTTTCTATAGACCTCTAGGCTATCCGGATCGGGCCCCTGATGTATTTGAGAGAGACGTGGCCGTCCTCAGGGATTGGAGAAGAACGGCATCTTTCGACCACCGGGCCGGATGTAGCCGCCGCGGGTCGTTCGCACTTCTTCCACACTTACAAAGGCGTCAGGGTCGCTGTCGCCGATGATCCGCATTACTCGCGAAACATTCCGCCGTGGCACCACGATGTTCAGCATCACGACATCGTTCTCGCGCCCCTTCCCCAGTAATTCTGTAACGGCGAATCCTTCCCTCCGCAGCATTCGTGCGACGGCTTGGCCGCCGGCTCCCGTGGTCGCGTCATCCGGAATCCGACTGATCACACGAACGACGTTCACGCCAATCGCAAAGCGACCTTCGAGCCAGACGCCGACGTAATTCCCCAGTGCAAATCCGCCCGCATACCCAACCACGTGCGGTATGGAGTTAAGGTGCTGGAGTGCCTGCCCCACGGCAACAAGCCACACCAGAACCTCGAAGAATCCGATGAGGGCGGCCAGCCCGCGACTGCCACGCACCGCGAGGATCATTCGCATCATCGCCATCGAGACGTCGACGATGCGGAGACAGAAGATGAGGAGTGCGCCTATCGGCGCCGAGAACAAAGCTTCCATAGCGATAAAGACGTCTCACAGCGGCAGGTCGCTCGAGATCTAACGACCTCAGCCGTCATACTCACGGCGGATCCACAATGTGTCGCTTGAATCAGTTCATCCCGCAGACGGAATAATAACAACGGCGCCGTCGTGACTCGGGAAAAGCCGACGGCGCCGCTGAAAATCATTGCAGTGCGACAGGTTTACTGCGCGGCCTCCTCGATGAGTTGTCCGATGCACTCCGCGGTGCGCGTTCCCACGAAGCGCCCGTTGATCATCAGAGCCGGCACGCCCCGCAGCCCGACCGTTGAAGCGATCATCCGCTGCTGCATCACCAGCGGACGCAGACGGCCGTTCTCGAAGACTTCGCCGAGTTCATCTGGATCCATGTCGATGTCGGACGCGATGCTCTGCAGTTCGGTAAGCGAGAGCCCGCCCTGGCGCTGACGCTCAAACTGGCCGGCCAGCATTTCGTCGAATTTGCCCTGCTCATCCGCCAGATAGAGCGCCTCGATCTGCGGCACGGAGAATTCCCAGAGCGCAACCGGTTTGTAGACGAAGTGGGCCTTGTCGCCGTGGTCCTCAACGACCATTTCCATGATGGAATGCATCGTGCGGCAATGCGGGCAGTTTGGATCGAAGAACTCAACCACTGTGACTGCGGCGTCGGGATTGCCCACCGAGGGATCGTTCGCCCCGAGTACTGTGGCAAGGTCGACCGGGTTCATCGATGGATCGTAGCCGCACGCGGGCTGCTGGCCCGGTTGGCCGGTGATCCCCGCAGCGTTCCCCCCGGCCGGTTGGAGCGCGCTGAAATACAGGAAGTCTGCGCCGGCAAGGATGACGGTTAGAAAGACAAGGACGGAGGCAAAACGGAGATCCTTCATATTCTTGTTTTTTGCGGGTCTTTTCTTCGGATGCGGTGTGACCTCGGGCAATCGCATGTAGATGACGACAGCGATTGCGAGAAGCAGCACCAAAGCGGCCGACAAGAGGCATAGGGCGCACAATTCGCCGATCACGGCAAACTGATAGTAGACCAGGTATAGCGAGTACAAAAAGCCGAGACCGATGCCCACCGGTCGCGCCTTGTTGCCGATGTCTCGGAGGCCTTTGTCGGCAAACATGATCATCAGCGTCGTGACCACGACGAAGCCGTAGAAAAGGAATCCCCAGACGGTATTGGAGATCCCAAGGAAACTTCCGGCACTTGTCTGAAGCACGGCCGCGCAGTCGAACGTCGAGCCTGACGCGTCTCCACCAAGAAATCCGAGGCAACCTTGGTCGAAGCCGCGGCTGGCCTGAATGCCCAGGTGGACAACGACGAGGATGCCGAAAAGTCCGAGGGCAAGAAATACCCGGTTCAGAACAGACCGGTTGAATGTGGATGAGGGAGGCATGGGCATGGATGAGGTCAAAAGCGGACGGGTACCGGAGTCAATCTAAACAAATATCGGCTACGCTCGACGGTCCGCCGCGAGCGGAACGCATTATTCGGCCTCAATGTCTACGTTCCCTCACGATAATGAATCTATTTCGGCAGGCCGACTTGTTTGACGCAATTTCGCTGAGCACCCCGTTTGTTTCGCGGGTTTTATGGACGCTCGTCGCGTTCGCGCTGCTCTACATCATCAAGCGTGCGATCCAGCACCTCGTCAGCCGCTACATCAGCGAGACGCACCGGCAGTACCGCACATCCAAGCTCATTGGCCGCTTGACCACGGTGCTGTCTGTGGTGGCCGTGATCATGATCTGGTCGCCGCAGCGCGCCGACGTGTTTACGCTGCTGACATTGATCGGCGCCGGTTTGGCCATCTCGATGCGCGAGGCGCTGCTCAGTGTGTTGGGATGGCTGCACTTGATCGTCCGCACTCCTTACAAGAACGGCGACCGTATCGAAGTGCGTGGCATCCAGGGTGATGTCGTCGATGTGCAGTTGCTCCATACGACGCTCATGGAAATCGGCGGCTGGGTCGACGCCGACCAGAGCACCGGGCGCCTGGTGCATATCCCCAATCACTGGGTTTTTCTGGATGGCGTGTACAACTACACCCTCGGCTTCAATTATATATGGAACGAACTGCCGTTCACGGTCACGTTTCGGAGCGACTGGCAGCGTGCGCAGGAGCAGATCCTGGACATCGCAAACGAAACGGTGAAGTCCGTCGAAGAGCAGGCCTCCCGGCAGATTCAGCAGACGGCGCAGGAGTATCTCGTCCATTACTCGATTCTGACGCCCTATGTATATGTGAATGTTGTCGAGAACGGCATCAGGTTGACGCTCCGCTACCTCTGCGAGCCTCGGAAGCGTCGTGGAACAGCCCATGCACTCACCGTGCAGGTCTTGAAGGCATTTCAGGAAGCGGGAACGATCGAACTGGCATATCCGATGGTTGGTGTCTCCCCATTCGACACGCCGCAGTTCGGCACCGTCGATACCCGTGGGAGCGGAGCGAATGGCTCGCAGTCCGGATCGTGAACGTTGCTCGCGGACGTTGCATCTGCCGCCTTCCCCCGCTATCTTTCGAGCCATGAAAACGACCCCCGCTCATACCGTCCTGAATATCTGGTCCTGGCGTAGCACGGATCTGGCGGGCCGGTGTGAGCACGTATGACGCAGTTTCAACTGCCTGTGTACCATGCCTTAGGCCTGTCGCTCTTCTCGCGGCGGGCTTTTTTTATATATGACATTCGAATCATTTCAACAGATCATTGACGAGGCGCGGCCTGACGGGAAGCGCGGCATCATCGTCCCTGTCACACGCCGCCTGACGGCCGATCTCCTGACGCCCGTCCTTGCGCTGCTCCGGCTGAGACATGATGGCCGGAGCGTTTTCCTGTTCGAAAGCGTGGAGGGTGGCGAGAAGCTGGCGCGTTTCTCTTTCCTGGGGCGCGATCCATTTGCCGTCATCGAGGGCCGAGGCACCGGCACTGCGATTCGGTATCACGGCGACTTCCGGCCGTTCGACTTTGACGAAAACGCCACCGTCATCCAGAATATGCGGAAGGCGTTCGATGGCTACGCCGAGATCCGCATTCCAGACATGCCACGGTTTGCGGGTGGAGCCGTGGGCTATCTCGGCTACGACGGCGTGCGCCTCTTCGAGCGCGTTCCGGAATTGTCGCCCAAAGCGCTCGATGTACCGGACGCGGTCTGGTCGTTTTACCGATCGGTCGTTGCCTTCGATCACCTCCGGCATCAACTGGTGCTTATCGCCAACGCCTATGTCGGCGCGACGACGGAGCCGGAGAAGGTCTACCGAGAGGCTATTGCCGATCTCGACAGGTTGGAGGATGCGCTGACGCGGGCGGACGTCCCGATGCCGGGGCCGTTCCGTCACGATGAGCACGCTCATTCCGCCTTCGACAAAGCGGACTTCGAAAGCGCCGTCGTACGAGCCAAGCATCTCATCAAAGAGGGCGACATTTTTCAGGTTGTGCTCTCGAGGCGTGCGTCCTACTCGTTTACGGGAGACGCGGTGCAGCTATACCGTGCCCTTCGGCGTGTGAACCCTTCCCCCTATCTCTTCTACGTGGAGACAGATTCCTGCGTGCTGGTCGGATCGTCGCCGGAGGTACTCGTCAGGACGGAGGGCTCGCGGGCAGAAGTGCTGCCGATCGCGGGTACGCGGCCACGCGGCGAGACGCCGGAAGAGGATGCTCGGCTCGAAGACGAACTACTTGCCGATCCGAAGGAACGCGCAGAACATGTGATGCTCGTCGACCTGGGCCGGAACGACTTGGGCCGGGTCTGCGAGCCTGGATCTGTCGAAGTCGAGCGGTATGCGTTTGTCGAACGCTATTCGCACGTGATGCATATCGTGTCGTCCGTTTCAGGCCGCCTCGTCCCCGGATCCGATGCGCTACATACGCTTGCGGCGTGTTTCCCGGCGGGTACGGTGAGCGGAGCGCCCAAGGTGCGTGCGATGGAAATCATCGACGAACTCGAGCCCGAAGCGCGTGGTGTGTACGCCGGCGCCGTCGGTTACATCGACTTTGCGGGAAACATGGACACGTGCATCGCAATTCGGACAATGGTCGTGAAGGACGACCGGGTCTACTTGCAGGCCGGCGCCGGTATTGTTGCCGACAGCGTGCCCGAGGCGGAGTTTCAGGAGACAGAGAACAAGGTCGGCGCGTTGCGCGAGGCGCTTAGACTTGCAAGCCGCGATCTCAAGCCCGCCGGGGCCGACGAGACCTCGCAACCCGCCAAATCACATTGACAGGATGCCGTACATTAAGCGGCTTCGGTAACCACGAATCTCGCATATCATCATGCTGAAAGACGCGTTACTCAATAAAGGCTGGGGAGGCCGCACCATCACGCGCCAGGAAACGCTTGAGCGCCTCAACGTCATCCTCAGGCCGTTTCATGAAATGACGTACACGTACGATGTGGCCATCGAACGACTCTCCAGCGCCGAGAGCCGGGCACGTCTCGAATTATTTCAGCGGACGACCCGCGCCGACGGCGGAAAGCTCGCCGAGTCTGTATTGAGCTCCGGCGGCGTCCCGGAATCCGGTGTTGACATGGAACTGCGTGACTTCGACCCCGGCAACGACGATGCCTCCATCGTCGCGCATCTGATTGATCTCGAGAACGCCCTATTGGACCGCGTCGCCGGCGAGCGAAAAGTCAACCATCGTATGCATACGCGCGCCGTTCTCGGTGCCGTCGAGCAAAACGCGAAAGAGCGTCTCGATTACCTGAAGTCAATTCGTAAGTAAGCTCACCGATGTCAGAACTGGCCCCCGTTGCCGCCGAGAGCAATCCATCTTCGGAGACAGGTCCGACGAAGACCGTCATCGTCTCCGGCATCCAACCGTCGGGTACGCTGCATCTCGGCAATTATTTCGGCGCGATTCGGCAGCACATCGAATTACACGACAAGCACGAGTCGTACTTCTTCATCGCCAACTATCATGCGATGACGTCGGTACAAGACGCCGAGCGTCTGCGCCGTTATTCGCTGGATGTCGCTATTGACTATCTGGCGCTTGGCTTCGATCCGACGAAGGCCCAGCTCTTTCTCCAGAGCGATGTGCCGCACGTCACCGAGCTTGCATGGGTGTTCTACAATCAGACGCCGACATCGCTCCTCGAGAAAGGAGTCTCGTATAAGGACAAAGTGGCACAGGGGCTGTCGCCCAATGCCGGTCTGCTGAATTATCCCGTGCTGCAAGCCGCAGACATCTTGATCTACGGCGGCACGCTCGTCCCCGTTGGGGCCGATCAGAAGCAACACATCGAGATCACACGGGATGTCGCCGGTAAATTCAATCGGGCTTTTTGTCCCGACGACGAGCCGCTGTTCGACCTCCCCGATCCCATGATCCTCGAAACGGTGGCGGTCGTACCCGGCGTAGACGGGCGGAAAATGTCGAAGAGCTACGACAATACCATCGGCATTTTCGACGAAGGCAAGGCGCTCAAGCAGAAGGTGATGGGCATCGTGACGGACTCGACGCCGCTGGAAGAGCCCAAGGACCCAGCTGCCGATAATGTCTACGCGCTGATCAAGTTATTTGCTGACGACGAAACGAAGCAGCGCATCTCGGATGCCTATCGTGCGGGCGGATATGGCTACGGACACGCCAAAAAGGAACTGCTTGGACTCATCACCAACCATTTTGCCGAAGCACGGGAACGCCGCCGAGAACTCGAAGCCAGGCCTGACTATGTGATGGATGTTCTGCGCGAAGGCGGGCAAAAGGCACGAGAGCGCGCAGAAGTCATCATGGACGCCGTGCGTTCACGGACTGGCCTTGTCACCACGTATCGTCCTACCTCATTTGCTACATCGGGATGATTCTCGTCATCGATAACTACGATTCGTTCACGTACAATCTGGTTCATCTACTGGCCAAATGGGCCGACGATGTCCATGTTGTGCGAAATGATCAAATCGATACCCACGCGGTGCGGCTCCTCGAACCCCGTGCGATTCTGATCTCGCCGGGTCCGGGCCGGCCGGCTGAGGCAGGTGTTTCCGAGCAATTGATTCGGGACTTCGGCTGCACAACGCCCATTCTCGGCGTGTGCCTTGGCCATCAGGCTATCGGTGAGGTTTTCGGAGCGAAGATTGTTCATGCACCTGAGTTGATGCACGGCAAGACGAGTCCGATTCGTCACGACGGTCGGTCGGTGTTTCAGGGACTGCCCCAGGACTTCGACGCGACGCGCTATCACTCGCTGGTAGTTGACCGAGCCGGCCTTCCGGATGAACTGGATATCTCGGCCGAAGCACCCGACGGCACCATCATGGGATTACGTCACCGGACGATGCCGGTCGAGGGTATCCAGTTTCATCCCGAAAGTGTGCTCAGTACCGACGGGCCTGCCCTGATCCGGAACTGGGTGAATTACGTTCAGACGTATCGGCTTGATCGAGTTTCAGCCGCATGAAGAACGGACTCCACGAGTACCTCGGCATCCTCGCCGAAGGCAATACATTGACGCAGGCGCAGGCTGAGGCCGCAATGCAGATGATGCTGAGCGGCGAGGTCGAACCTGTGCACGCAGCCGGTTTCTTGATGGGGCTGCGGGCGCGCGGCGAGAACGTGGAAGAGCTCATCGGCTTCACACGCGTCATGCGCCGCTTTGCCACGCCTGTTGAAGCAGATCCCGATGCGATCGACCTCTGCGGAACGGGAGGTGACGGAACCGGCACCTTCAACATTTCCACGGCGGCGGCTTTCGTGTGCGCCGGTGCAGGTGTGGTGGTTGCGAAACACGGCAACCGATCGGTTTCGTCGAAGGCGGGCTCAGCGGATGTTCTCGAAGCGCTCGGGGTGCAGGTCGAGCTCGGGAAAGACGGCGTCGAATACTGTCTGGACAAAGTCGGTATCGCATTCCTTTTCGCACCCTTCTTCCATCCGGCCATGCGATATGTGATGCCCGTGCGGCGCGGACTTGGCGTCCGGACGTTCTTCAATATTCTCGGACCGTTGAGCAACCCGGCCGGTGTCAAGCGCCAGCTCGTCGGCTCGTTTAATGAAGGCACCGCTCGTAAGATGGCCGAGATTCTCGGGGCTCTCGATGCCGAGCATATCATTACGGCACACGCATCCGACGGTCTCGACGAGATCTCGCTCGCTGCATCAACGAAGCTGTTTGAATTTCAACGTGGCGCCGTGCGTGCGGAGGTCACCGAGACCGAGGTCGTGCCGGAAGATCATGGCATCAGCCGAGCATCGCTCGAGACGTTATATGGCGGCACGGCCGAAGACAATGCTCAAATTCTAATGAGCATTTTCGACGGCGAAGCTGGCCCGCGCCGAGACATCGTCGTCTTGAATGCCGCGTATGGTTTGTACACGTCGGGGCGGTACGCGTCGTTCGACGACGCTCTTGCCGCCGCGCAGGAAAGCATCGACTCAGGTGGCGCGCGGCAGAAAGTGCAACAACTTGTCGAGGCGTCGAACAAGGCGCCGAAGAACATATGACGATCCTGGACCGCATTATCGAGCGCACGCGCGAGGTTGTGGCATCGCGCCGGCGCCAGACTTCCGTTTCCGAGCTGGAGCAGTCGGAGCTGTTTGGCAAAACGCGACGGCCGTTCGGTGATACGCTGTCAGCGGCTCCTCTGGCGGTCATCGCGGAAGTCAAACGCGCCTCGCCGTCCAAGGGCATCATCCGGGAGGACTTCGATCCCGTCGCAATTGCCCGCTCCTATGACGAATCGGGTGCGGCCGCGATTTCGGTGCTGACGGAGCCTGACTTTTTTCAGGGCTCACTTGATTATCTGCGGCACATCCGCAGCGAGACGCAGGCGCCGCTTCTCCGCAAAGACTTTATCATCGACCCGTATCAAGTGGTCGAGGCGCGCTCTGCCGGCGCCGATGCGATTCTGCTGATCGCAACCGCGCTCGATCCGTCACAGCTCCATGAGCTTCACGAGGCAGCTGCCGAGTACGGGCTCGAATGCCTGGTTGAAGTGTATGATGCGCGCGAGCTCGACCGCCTCGATGTTGATCGACTGCAAATTATCGGCGCCAACAACCGTGACCTTCGCACGTTCGAAGTCGACATCTCGCGCTCGCTGGAGATTCTGCGGGTGCTCCCCGACCACATCACGACGGTTTCAGAGAGCGGCATCGAAACAGCGCACGACCTCGCACGGCTCGTCGGGTATGGCATTGATGCCGCGCTCGTCGGCGAGACGTTTATGCGTGCACCTTCTCCGGGCGACCATCTGCGCCGAACGCTCGATGAGCTCACTACCCTGCTTGAGCAGGTATGAATGTTGACACCCTGAAGAATGCCAATTGAAGTAAAAATCTGCGGCCTCACATCCCTGGCCGACGCGCGTTATTGCGCCGGTGCGGGAGCGGACTATCTGGGCTTTGTCTTCCACGAGGAGAGTCCGCGTAACGTAGCGCCGGCCGTTGTTAAAGAGATTGCCGAATGGCTTCACGGACCCGAAATCGTCGGTGTGTTTGTCGACAGATCTCCGGACGACGTTAACGCGATAGCGGCTGAAGCCGGGCTGACCATGGTGCAGCTTCACGGTGATGAAACGCCTGAGGCATGTGAGGCAATCGATCTGCCGATCATCAAGGCCTTCCGCGTACGAGAAGCCGATACGGCCGCGTCACTGGCCGAGCGGTTCGACGCGTATGCAGGTTCAGTGCGCGCCTTCCTGCTCGATACCTACCATCCCGATCAGCCCGGCGGCACCGGCACATCGTTTGACTGGTCGATCGCGGCGGAGCTTGCGTCCGAGCATCCGATCATACTCTCGGGTGGAATCGACGCCGCGAACGTAAGCGAGGCGGTGCGCACGGTTCTGCCGCTTGCGGTCGACCTTTCGAGCAGCGTAGAGTCGGCGCCCGGTGTGAAGGATTTCGACCTCCTCTCCATCTTCTTCGACGCATTCGAGTCACTCCGCCGGGAGAACCCCGCGTATTTGCCAGAGACTACATGACGGCCCGAGCTCCCTATACATTTCCCGACGAACGAGGTCGTTTCGGTGATTTCGGCGGCGCGTACGTGCCGGAGATTCTTCGTCCGGCGCTTCTCGCGCTCACCGAGGCGTTCGAGCAGGCACTCGAAGATCCGACGTTCGACGCCGAGTACCGGTCACTACTGAGGGAATACGTGGGGCGCCCCACTCCTCTCACCTATTGCCCTCGGCTAACCGAGACGCTGGGCGGAGCCCGCATCTTCTTGAAAAGAGAAGACCTCTGTCACACCGGCGCGCACAAGATTAACAACACGATCGGTCAGGTTCTGCTTGCCCGGCGTATGGGTAAGGAGCGGATCATTGCCGAGACCGGTGCCGGCCAGCACGGCGTTGCCACCGCGACGGTATGCGCACGTTTCGGGTTGCGCTGCATCGTGTACATGGGATCTGAAGACATCGAGCGGCAGCACCTGAATGTGCTTCGGATGCAACTGCTGGGTGCGGAAGTTCGCCCCGCCACGAGCGGAAGCCGGACTTTGAAAGACGCCACTAATGAGGCGATCCGAGATTGGGTGAGTAATCCGGATGACACCTTCTACATCATCGGATCCGTCGTTGGGCCGCATCCATATCCGAAGCTCGTGCGTGAATTTCAGCGCGTGATCGGGCTCGAGACAAGAGCCCAGCTCGCTGAAGTCGCGGGTAAGGAGACGCCGCACACGATCATTGCGTGTGTGGGCGGTGGGTCGAACGCCATCGGCATGTTTCATCCGTACATCGACGAGCCGGACGTCAGGCTGATCGGCGTTGAAGCGGCGGGGGAAGGCCTGGACGCACGGCACGCCGCCACGATGGCGCTCGGATCCCCGGGCGTGCTCCACGGCGCGATGAGTTACCTTCTGCAAGACGACGAAGGCCAGGTCGCGCTCGCTCACTCGATCTCGGCAGGGCTGGATTATCCCGGTGTTGGGCCCGAGCACTCCTTTCTCCGCGACAGCGGCCGTGTGACGTACGTTCCGATTACCAACGATGAAGCTCTCGAGGGAGTCAGATTGCTGTCTCGAACGGAGGGAATCATTCCCGCACTCGAGTCGGCACACGCCATCGCACAAGCGGCGAAAGTCGCCCCGGAAATGCGTAACGACGAGATCCTCGTTGTGAACTGCTCCGGCCGAGGAGACAAAGACATGGGTACGATTGCGAAGTACATGGAAAAGGAACGTGGAGGTGCTCGATGAGCAAGATTGACGAGCGTCTCCACCTCGCCGCCGCTGAGGCGAAGCAAGCCGGGCGGAAGCTCGCCGGATTCTTTTTGACGAACGGCTTCCCCGACCCGCAGTCAAACCGGAAGATCTTCGACGTAATTGCCGAGTCAGGTGCCGACTTCATCGAAATCGGCATGCCGTTCAGCGATCCTCTGGCTGAGGGCCCAACCATCCAGCACTCGAGTGTCCATGCGCTCGCGCAAGGCGTTCAGATGCGCGATACGTTCGGCACGGCCGAAAGCATCCGAAGCCGGCATGAGACGCCGCTGTACTTGATGGGCTACGCGAATCCCATCCATCGGTACGGTATTGCGGCGTTCTTTCGCGACGCTGCGTCAGCCGGCGTCGATGGCGTCATTCTTCCTGATCTCCCGCCCGGCGTTTCCGACGGACTCGAAGAAATCGCGGCAGATGCGGGCGTCGGCATCGTGAATCTGATCGCGCCCAATACCTCCAACGAACGCATCGAGGAGATCGACCGTGCGACAACGTCGTTCGTCTATGCCGTGTCGATTGCCGGGCTGACCGGCACAGCGATATCGTCCGAGGATGTTGTCAGTGAGTATTTAAAGCGCGCCCGCGCTCACGTCAGTAATCCACTTCTGGTTGGATTTGGGATCCAGACACGGGAGTCGGCGGAGATATTGAGCCGGCACACCGATGGATTTATCGTAGGATCAGCGCTCATCCGGGCGATCGAAGCTGCCTGGAATGATGCCGCCCTTTCGGAAGGCGAACGACTCGGCCGCGTCGCCGAGTTTATCCGGGCACTCGCACTCCCGGCAGAAACGGCGGCATGATCTATGTATTGATATGCTAAACCCCGAGCCGTGAGTCGCGTTATGGTGGCTCGGGTATCACTGACAGGCACTCAAACCAGACCGTGATCGTGAGAAATTCCGCCCTTCCCATCACCGCTTTCCTGGTTCTCCTAACGGCGCTCGTCTCCGGTTGCGGTGGATCAGGTTTTGGATTGGATGCCATCGGTCCAGACACCGAGATCCTCGTTGTGGTCGACTCGACTGTCTGGGAAGGTCCGGTTGGGAACGCCGTGCGCGGCGAGATTGCGCCCTATCTGGCCACGTTGCCCTCGCCGGAACGCGAGTTCGATCTCCGCGCGCTTACGCTGCGCAACAACACGATCGACCGGATCCGCTCCCATAAGAACATCATTTTCGTCGCGCCGATAGACGATCCGTCGCCCGTTGGTGACTTTATTCGAAACCGGCTGCCCGAAGGAGGCATCGAGGCCATCCAGGATGGAGGGCGCATTGTGGCCGCTCGCCCCGATCTGTGGCGCCGCAATCAGCGCGTGTATTTCATCTCGGCGGCTGATACTTCGTCGCTCGTCGCCACGCTCGAAGAGTACGGTCCGGCCCTCCGTGACACCTTTAACCTCGCGGCACGGCGCGGCCTGCATCGGGACATGTTCAGGCGTGCTCGTCAAACGGATGTCGAGGAGCAGCTCATGGAGCGTCACGACTTCGCGGTGAACGTTCAGTACGACTACGTCCTGGTCACAGACACCACCGATTTCGTCTGGCTCCGCCGCGTACTCACCGACACCTGGCGCAGCATCTTTGTCCATTACATCGAAGACGCCGATCCCGCCATCATCACGCCGGAGTGGATGACCGCCACGCGCGATTCACTGACCCAGCAATACGTGCAAGGCAACGTTGGTGGATGGGTGGAGACGGATCAGCGGCGTCCGCTCGAGGCTGAAGAGGTGGAGTTCGGGGGAAGATATGCCTATGAGATGCGCGGACTCTGGCACATGGTAAGCTACGAGGGCGAGCGGCAGATTCAGTATGGGATGGGCGGCCCGTTTGTATCGTACGCCTTTTATGACCAGCACTCGGGCCGCGTCTATTTTGTCGATGGGATGGTCTTCGCACCCGACTTCGGCAAACGGGAGTTTCTTCGGCAGGTGGAAGTCATTGCGCACACCTTCCGGTCGGCAGGCGATGTCGAAGCAGCCGAGGCCCAGCAGGTTGCATCCCGCTGAGGCGCGTGGCAAACTCCCCGCTCGTCATATTTGTGCTGATGCTGGTTCTGGCGGGATGCACGCGGCAATCGGCAGAGCGGCCGATCGCGGATAGTGTGCTCGTCGAGATTCTCGCCGACTTGCACGTTGAGGAGGCGCGCATCAACCACGATCTGCCGGGCATCGTTTTTCGTGATTCCGTACTCGCCCAGCATGGCGCGACGCACGCTGAGCTTAACCGCACACTCAATAGCTACGCCGACGACCTACCGGGCTACCTCCGCCTTTACGACCGCGTGATTAATGAGTTAAGCGAACGCTATGCACGCGAACGGAGTGCCGAAACAGACTCTCTCGGCATGTCGATGCGGCCAAGCAGTTGATGCGCTCTCTCCGTTAAGACGGGGAGCGCAGATGCACCATCGGGCTCGTCAACGAGGGCTTTGACTTCGAGCCAATCGAGCAAACGCTCGACCTCTTCCCCACCCCACTCGTCCTCGAGCCTGCCCACATCCGCCGCTGTTCCATCCCGGATGGCCAGCAGCAGATCCCGGATCTTGCCTTCATCTGACTTCGTGACGGCGGGCTTCCGGTGCCGGCCGAGACAACGATCGCATCCCGTGCAGCTTCCCTCCATCCACTCCCCGAAATAATCGAGGAGGTATCGCCGGCGGCAGCCGGTGTGGGTCGCATAGCGGATCATGTCGGCAAGCTTCTGATTGGCGCGGCTGCGCGACTGGTCGATCGCCGCCATCTCCACCGGCAGCTTCACGTATCGCGACGTCTTGAGTTCGAGCGCGAGACCGTCGCCGGGTGCCATCCACTTCAAGAACTCTCGCTGCTGTAGAAAATCGAGGCCACGCTTCAACCGGTCTACAGCGAGCCCCGTCGCTCGTGCCAGTCCACGGATATCAACCGACGTCCATGCTCGATACGCGGCCCCGTCTATCGCGCGAAGAAGGCTGTCGATGAACGTTCTAAGACTCCGGCTCTGACCTCGGGCGTACTTCCGGATGGCATCCGGTTGAGCACTCATGTGGAGGAAGGCGACCGCGGCGTCGCTCGAGATGCGCCGCCAGACGTCCTGCCGTTCGATGACTTCGACGGCCGACTTGATGATCGAGATTCTCGCGCCCGTGATGCGCGCAACCGCGTTAAGATCTACAATGACGGGGTCGACCGATTCACTGCCGTGTGCGATCTGACCGAGGCTGCACACCGTATCGTAAACCTCCTGGATGACCTTGCGGTCGGGATGGGCGGAGTCGATGAGCGACTGTTGTATGGATCGATCCGTGACAACGTCGAGCAAGACGGCGTACGACTTCTTGCCGTCGCGCCCGGCGCGGCCGGCTTCCTGGTAGTATGATTCGAGGGACGATGAGATGCCGTCGTGGATGACGAACCGGACGTCCGGCTTGTCGATGCCCATACCGAAGGCGTTCGTCGCCGCAATCACGCGCACTGAGCCGTTGAGCCAGGCTTCCTGGACCTGCTGCCGGCGTTCGAGCGGCATGCCCGCGTGGTAACAGGCGCCGCCGTAGCCGTGCTGTTCGAGCCACGCGGCCCACTGCTCGACAGAGCGCCGAGTCGGCCCGTAGATGATCCCCGAGCCGGGCACGCCGTCGAGCACGCGCCGAACCTGCTGCTGACGGTCATCCGGCTGGAACACCGACCACACGATGTTCGGCCGATCGAAGCCTCTGACGATGACGGCCGGATCGCGCAGGCCGAGTTGTTTAACGATGTCTCGCCTGACCTCCGGCGTTGCCGTCGCCGTGACGGCGATGACGTGCGGATGGTCGAGCATCTCGAGCGTGTCGGCAATGCGGCGGTACTCCGGCCG